>CAZEKS010000386.1:0-3083 GCA_964512795.1 uncultured Syntrophaceae bacterium | reverse complement strand
TCATTCGCTATATCGACGTCCATGATATCAACAAGAGACCCCCTCTCGAAAATCTTGTAAGTGAATTGGAGAAGTTGAATAAGTAATCTCCCAATGTATTGTGAACTCGTTCAGATACATATGAGACAGAAGTGAGTTAAAGTAGAGGGGTAGATACCATGGGAAGGAGACTACCCCTCGATGAAAGTTTTTAGCATAGCGAAAGGGTTTTATCGGCTTTCCAAACATGCACCCCCCGAACTCAATCAGAAGGAGTTTGATCGTCTCAGGGCACTAAGGGTCTATGGAGAGACGCAAGACGTGAAACTGGTGTGTCAGACGTTTGGGATAAGCCGGGCGACCCTGTATCGATGGCTGAAGCGATTTGATCCAAGGGATTTGATTTCATTAAGAGAGCAATCCAGACGTCCTCGGAGGGTTCGAAGGCCATTATGGTCCCGGGAGCTGGTTCGGGCGGTCAAGGAATTAAGAGAGGAGTATCCTCGGTGGGGGAAGGATAAGTTAGTGGTTTTGGTTCGGGGTCAAGCTCATGAGGCGTCGACTTCCACGGTGGGTCGCATTTTGAGGTATCTGAAGCAGAGGGGAGAGTTGAAGGAACCTAAGCGGAGGAACATCTCGGCGAAGAGGAAGAGTCGGAGGCCCTATGGGGTGAGGAAGCCTGGGGATTACATTGCAAAGAGTCCGGGGGATCTGGTCCAGGTTGATACCTTGGATGTTCGACCTTTTCCGTGGATTACCTTGAAGCAATTTACGGCAAGGGATGTGATTTCTCGGTGGGATGTGATCGAGGCGAGGCGGCGTGCAACCGCGACGACGGCCAAGGAATTCCTTGAGACGTTGGAGCAAAGAATGCCTTTTAAGGTCAAAGCGCTTCAGGTCGATGGGGGATCGGAGTTCTATTCGGACTTTGAGGAGGAATGTCAGAGGAGGAAGATTCGGCTATTCGTGTTACCTCCGAAGAGTCCAAAGCTCAATGGGTGTGTGGAGAGGGCACATCGGACTCATACGGAGGAGTTTTATGAAGTCTATGAGGTCCCGTGGAATGTCACCGAACTGAACCCGAGACTACAAAAATGGGAAAAGGTTTACAATTGTATCAGGCCTCACCAGGCTCTCAATTACAAAACGCCATTGCAATTCCTAAAAGACAATGGCATTGTTAGCTCAGATTACCCCTCTCTGTCTCATACGTAGTGAACGAGTACAAGGGGTTTAAAAATAATTGGATAATTGTTATAATTCAATCGGCTCATCATCCCATTACTGACAACTCCATAACAGATCTGCCCACAGAATCAATTGGGCCCCAGGGAATATCCATTGTGTTTTACTCCACTCGATCTAAGCTCATCCTCAGTTTTCTTGGCATTTCCTTCCTTGTGTGTGGAGTCGCTCTCTTAGTGGGAGGCCAACTCCTTTACAAAGCCGTTCTCAATGAAGCGACGAATCGCGTTCGGTTAGACCTCAATGCCGCACGGGAGATCTATCTCAGTCGTATCAAGGGAGTGAAAGTGGCCCTCAATATCACCACCTTAGGACCGGTATTCCGATCGGCCCTTGAGAGACAGGATGCTCAGAAAATTATCCCTCTGTTGACAAATGTTGCGCAGCAAACCGAGTTGGATTTCGTGGGGATTGTCACGAAAGAAGGGAGAAATCTATGTCGGATCGGGCCCAATTCCATACCGAAAGAAAAGAGTCCCCCCAATCCGATTGCCAATTTAGCCCTCCAGCAACGGATCGCTGTCGGGGGAACCGTAGCCCTGAGCCATGAGTTTCTATTTGTGGAGAATCCTGAACTTGCCCATCGGGCCAGAATCAAATTGCTTCCCACCAAGAGGGCCACTCCACGGCCCGAGAGTGAGGAACTGTCCGGGATGGCTATTGCCGCCGCTGTCCCGGTCTTCGAAGCCGGAAATTTTCTTGGTGTTCTCTACGGAGGAGCGCTCCTCAACCGGGGTCAAGAGATTGTGGACCGGGTGCGGGACACTGTTTTTCAACACGAGATTTACAAAGGCCAAAGCATAGGAACCGCCACCATCTTTTTTAAGGATATTCGTATCTCCACAAATGTTCTTTCACCCGATGGAAGTCGAGCGATTGGAACGGTAGCCTCCGAAGAGGTCACCCAACACGTCCTGACAGAGGGAAAGAAGTGGGTAGACCGTGCTTTCGTTGTGAACGATTGGTATATTACTGCCTATGAGCCCATCGAAGACATCTTTGGCCAAAGGATTGGCATGCTTTATGTCGGAGTGCTGGAAGCAAAGTATGCGGATGTCCGCTGGAAGGCCCTCTCTCTTTTTATCATCATCACCGTAGCAGGAATGGTCTTAGCCATTGGCTTGGGATATGTCATTGCCAGCAAGATGAGTCGGCCAGTGAAACAGCTCATCAAGGCGAGCAATGAGGTTTCTCAGGGGAACCTCTTTCCAGAGATTGGACCGATCTCAAAAAGTGAATTGGGGGTTCTCCAGAAAACGTTCAAAGAAATGCTGACTTCCCTCCAGGAAAGGGATAAACGTCAAAAGGTGGAAAGCGAGATAAAACTCCTGCAATCAGAAAAACAGGCGAGCATTGGCAAGCTTGCGGGCGGGGTAGCACACGAGATCAACAACCCTCTGACCGGGATATTTACCTTCACCCACATGTTGCTTCGCCGCCAGGACATTCCGGAGGATGTTCGCGCAGACCTCGAGACGATCGGCCAGGAGACCGAGCGGGTTCGAAAAATTGTCAAGGGGCTGCTCGATTTCTCACGTCAGACAGAACTCGACCGTGAGCCGACAGACGTCAATCGGCTTGTCCGTTTCACCCTTTCCCTCGTCGAAAACCAGGCCCTCATCAAAGGCGTTAGTTTAAATTTTGAGCCAGGGGAAGGGCTACCGATGATTACCTTGGATAGAAATCAGATGCAAAGTGTTTTACTCAATATCATTATCAATGCCCTGGACGCCACAGACCCAGGCGGAAGTATCACCGTCGCGAGCGGTATCGGCGTATCCACGAGCCATCCTGGTCAAAATGGTATTGAAATTTTATGTACGGATACAGGTTGTGGTATTCCTCCTGAGAACCTGAAT
>CAZEKS010000385.1:0-3085 GCA_964512795.1 uncultured Syntrophaceae bacterium | reverse complement strand
GACGAACTTAAAGAGAATATCTATCAGGCCATTAAAACGCTCGCCCAAGGGTTTCTAAAAACTTCCGGGAATAGCCTATCAGGGGAACACTTGAAAGAGATCCACGACAATTCCCTTATTCTGCTTTATCGGCTTCTTTTCATTCTCTATGCAGAGCATCGCGACCTTCTTCCCCTCGTAGTTAATAGACTTTACACCGAGTCATATAGCCTGGATGCCTTTAAAAAAGAAGTGGCGAGTAGGTTTGATAAAAATGAGCCCATCGCTACCTCAACTTTTGGTTATTGGAATAAGGTTAAGGAATTATTTGAAATCATTAACATAGGGAACAAAGAACTTGGCGTTCCTCCTTATAATGGTGGCCTATTTGATTCAGAAAAACATACTTTTCTTGAAAAATACAGGATAGGTGACCTCTATGTGGCAAAGGCGATTGATCTCCTATCTCGTTCGAAAGATAAAGCATACATCGATTATGGAAGCCTCGAAATCAGGCATTTAGGTTCTATCTACGAAGGCCTTCTTGAATATAAGCTGAAAATAGCAGATCAGGACCTCGTTCCGATTAAAGATAAAGGCAAAGAAGTCTTTGTCTCCCTTGACGAAGCCAAAAAGCAAAAGAAGACAATTAGAGACGACGAGAAGGTCCTTGCCGGAGAAATTTATCTTGTTACGGACAAAGGTGAGCGTAAAGCCACAGGCTCTTATTATACTCCCAACTATATTGTTAATTATATTGTGCAAAATACTCTGGGACCATTAGTGGAGGAGAAACAGAAAAAGGTTTCAAAAAATGCTGCGGAGTTTAAGCAAAAGATAAAAGGTACGAGAGGGACGAGTAGGGAACTTCACGAGAAAGAACTTAAAAAGGTCGAGGGGAGCATGATTGATGAAATCCTTTCTTTGAAAGTTCTCGATCCTGCCATGGGCAGTGGACATTTCCTCGTTGAAGCGACAGATTTTTTAGCGAGAGAGCTACTCAGGATCCTAAGCGGCGAGCCTCTTGAGGAATATAAGAAGGAGATGGTGATTAGAGAACCCTCAGAACCATACGAATTAAAAGAACCAGAAGAAGAGGAGGACATAAGATGGGCAAGGCGTGAAGTTGTCGAGAGATGTATCTTCGGAGTAGATTTAAATCCAATGGCCGTTGAATTGGCAAAACTCTCTCTTTGGCTTTACACCGTAGCAAAGAACAGGCCTCTTAATTTTCTTGATCACCACTTAAGATGTGGAAATTCATTGATTGGAGCAAAAATAGATGATCTGGCGAGCCTTCCTGAATTGAAAAAGAAAAAGACAGAACGTGAATCCCCTCAACTCGGACTCTTTGAACGTATCTTCAAAGAAAAGGTAAATATCCTCCTCGGAGCTTTTGCCCAGATTGAGAAACTGCCTTCAGATGCTGTGGAAGACATTAGAATGAAGGAAAAATTTTACCAGGGATTCAGAAAGATTGTCTCCCGATTTCAGGATGTTGCAGATGTTTGGACAAGCGCCTATTTTGGAAACGAAGTAAATTCTGGAAATTATCAGAAACTACAGAACAAGCTTCGTTCAACCGACGAGGAGTGGAAAAGATTTAGCGAGGAAGAATGGTTTACAAGAGCAAAAGATATTGCTAATGAAAAGAAATTTTTCCACTGGGAACTTGAATTTCCTGAGATATTTTTTGAAGGACACCAACAAAAGGGAAATCCAGGATTCGATGTGGTAATTGGAAATCCACCTTACGGGGCGGAACTTATAGCCACCGAGAAACAGTACCTTAAATTGAGATCCCGCTATATGTCGGCAGGGAAGCCTGAGACTTATATTTTCTTTCTAGAAAAATCTGTTGAGCTTAGTGCCGCCGGAGGCAGCATTAGTCTTATTATTCCGAACGCCTGGCTTACAAATTTTTATGCAAAATCTTTGAGGGAGGCGATTTTAAAACAACACAACCTGTATCGAGTTGTCGATTTCACAAATTATCCTGTATTTGCTGACGCAATAGTAGACACCTCGATTCCATTTATTAGATGTCACGATAGTGAGAGCAGTCTTACACATATAGACCAAATTATAAAAAATAACTTTTTAACTACCCAAATTGTCAATCAAGAGAATTGGCTGACAGACACTGATAAAGTGATAAGGTTAACGTCAACCTCCGGCAAAGATAGGCTTTTTAAAAAGATCATGCTCACGGCTTCTCCCCTTCAGGAGTTTTGCGAAAGCTGCCAAGGAATTATACCTTACAAAACAAAGGAAGAGGGCATACGTAATGAATACATTAATTATGAAACTCGGCCAGGGTGGAAGCCGTTGTTAGATGCAGGAGAATGTGTAGACCGGTATTTTTTAGAATGGCGAGGAGCCAACATTAGCTATGGGGATTGGCTTTGGTGTCCAAGAGAACCTAAATTCTTCGAGAAGCCAAAAATTCTATTTCATAGGTTACGGAAGCAACTTCCAGTTCAATTAGTTGGAACCTTGGATGAGAAATCACTCTATAACAGACATTCTTTATCAAACATCATCATGAAAGAAGGAGTCCAAATTAACATCAGTTACATTTTGGCTCTATTCAATTCTTCGTTGCTAAATTCCTGGTTTGCGAATAAATACGGTCTTCTTATGGAAGTGGGTATTTTTAAAGTCAATCAGATTCCCATTCGTCATATTAACTTTACAACTCCGGGAAACGTACGTTCGAAGCTTCTTGAAGAGGGTAAAACTCTTTACGAAATGTCTCTAGAGAAAAAGACTTTCCAGTCTATTATCGTACTTATGGAAAATTGCTTAAGCCATGAGCCGCAGCAAGCAGATGTCATGCACGATATTTTGGCATTCCTGGCAAACCAAATGGTTGAGATGAACAAAGAGAAACAAAAAGAGATTAAAGGGTTTCTTAAATGGCTTGAGAGTCAGTCAACAATTCAATCGGACACTGAGGGAAATACAGGTATTGAATCCCTTACCGGAAAAACCCAAATTAAAAACTACCTGGGCGATTACCAAAAAGGCGGAAAGCCCCTTCCGTTTGATGAATTTTGGAAAATATTGGAGAAAAACAAAGCCAGAATCCAGACAAACTTGAAAT
>CAZEKS010000384.1:0-3087 GCA_964512795.1 uncultured Syntrophaceae bacterium | reverse complement strand
CTTTCGATGGCCGCCTATAATGCAGGGGAGAATAGAATTCGAAAAGAAATCGATCTTCAAAAGACTTCGAATTATTTTTATCTTGATCTTCCTTTGGAGACAGAGCGGTATGTCTATAAGATCGCCGTGGCTAAAATCATCCTTTCCGATCCAGGGAAATATGGATATGCCATGGAGGAAAAGCAGTATTATAGCCCCCTCCAGGTGGAGAGAGTTCAAATTGAGTTGACCCAACCTCTTCCCATTATGGAGGTGGCCAGGGCCACTGGACTTTTTTATAAGGAGGTCAAGGAGATGAACCTGCATCTCTTTGAAGAGACCATTCCCCCCGGGATCCATGTTCTCAATCTTCCCCGAGGGACCTCTGAGAAATTCTGGGCCTTTCTCTCTGCTTGGAAAAAGGAGATGGAAGGGAAATAATTCATAAGCGCATGAGAGTGTAACAATTTTGTTGAAATTGTTAAGGAAAAGGAATATTCTTTTTGTAAATCCCCCCTTTCCCCCCTTTTGTTAAAGAGGGAGGGGTTAAATCTGGCAAAAAAGGATTATTTTTGTGGAAAAGGAAAGAATTTTAGTGGTGGATGATGAAGAGACCGTTCGGGAGATGGTTTCTAAAATCATCAACCATATTGGCTATGAGGTGGTTACCACTGGAAATGGGAGAGAGGCTATAGAGATTTTAAAGAATGGGCCCTTCAGCATCATGATCACAGATGTTAAGATGCCGGAGATGGACGGGTTTGAATTGATGAGGGCGGTGCGGGGTCAATTCCCAGATACCTATATCATCTGTATGACCGCCCATGCAGGTTCCTATACTTATACGGATGTGGTCGGTGTGGGAGCCGCGGACTACATCACCAAACCCTTCACCATCGACGAGATGAGGGCCAAATTGAATCGGGTGATCCGTGAGAAGGATCTCATCACGGATCTCACTCAGAAATCGACGGAATTGGAGAAGGCAAATGAAGAACTGAAACGGCTCGACCAATTGAAGTCCACCTTCGTTTCCAGTGTTTCCCATGAACTCCGAACCCCCCTGACCGTCATCAAGGAATTTATCTCCCTCATGTTAGAAGGACATGTGGGCGCCCTCACCGAAGATCAGAGAGAATATTTGGGCATCGCCCATAAGAATATTATACGCCTGACGAACCTGATTGAAACCCTCCTTGATTTCTCCAGGATCGAATCTGGGAAGGGTTTGAAACTGAGGTTTGAGCCGACCCGTCTGATGGAGGTTGTCGAGGATGCTGTCATGACTTTTTCTCAGCAGTTTGAGGAAAAGAGGATTACCCTTGAAAATCGGCTCGACCCGGATACCCCGCTTGCTTTAATTGATCGTAATCGATTAGTGGAGGTCTTCATCAACCTCATCGGCAATGGAATTAAGTTCACCCCTCCAGGAGGGAAGGTCACCATTGATTCGAGGGGACTCACAGAGAAGCGGGATTATTTGAAGATTTTAGTGACGGATACAGGGGTGGGGATTTCCCCAGAAGACTTGCTCAAAGTATTTGACCGTTTCTATCAAGGAGGGAGAACCCAGACAGGCCTCATCACAGGGACAGGGCTGGGACTTGCCATCGCCAAGGAAATTGTTGAAGCTCACCAGGGTTATATCCACGCGGAGAGCAAGCCTGGAAGTGGCGCTTCCTTTGTCTTCACCGTTCCCGTGTTTAGGACAGAGACTATCTACAGCCTCGTTCTCAATCCAATGCTCGAAGAAGCGGAAAGGGATAAGGCCCCGTTTTCCATGATTCGAGTGGATTTTTGGGAACAAAGGACCAAACGGGAATCGGTGCTCAGCCACGAGTCTTGGGAAGGGGTGATGTATGCGCTCCAAAAGATGGTTCGCTCGGTGGACACGGTCATTCCTTTTCAAAACAGCGCGGTCTATATTTTTTCTTTCAACGATAAGAAATTGGCCAAGGAGATTGGTGAAAGGGTTCAAGTGAAATTGACCCAGGGGAATTATATTCCGAAAGGGATAGATGTTCAGTTCAGAACTTACTCTTACCCCAAAGACGCCCGTACCAAAGAAGAATTTCTGAAGGGATGCCGGTTGTTCCTGAAAGAAGATTAACCCCTTTGCACGAGGAACATAAAGAGTATGAAGAAAATATTCATCGTCTCTGTGGTGTTGATTTTTTTCCTCATCGCTTGTGAGAAGAAATCCGTTCCTCCCCAAGACAAATCAGAGAGTCCATCGGTCCCCAAGGTCATTGTAGAAAAAGAAAAGGTTGAAAAGGTGCAACCTCTCCCCCCGGAGGTAAAGATTAAACTGAAGAAAGATGGCAAGGATAGCTATTCCTGGGAACTGACCGGTTCAGATGTGGATCAAATCTTAAAGGTCGATGAAAAACTGAGCAAACAATTGGGAGGGAAGCAAACAAGATAATTTTTTAAATAAGCACCAAATTCCAAACATCAATCCCGCTAAGGCGGGACCAAATAAATCCCAATGACGAAAATCTAAAATTTATAACAAAATCGTTTTGGTCATTTGTAATTGGTGATTGGAGCTTATTTGGGATTTGTAATTTGGATTGGGGATTTCGAATATGATTCAGGAATTGTAAGCCTTTCAGTTCTTGTTTGGAGAAGGGTTAAAGGAGGTATGGATGGGAATGGAATGGTATATTGGACAGATCTTTAAAGAACTTCCTTTTGGGATCGCCATTGTAGTGGTTGTCTTCTTGAGCATTCTCTTGATTATTTGGCTTCTCCTTCCCCTCTGGGTTTTATTCATCCAGTGGAATACAAGCAAGATCAAGGATGAAATTCGGAACCTCGTCGATCAGCTTGAAGAAAGGGATTGGGATGAAAAAGGGAAGAAGATGCCTGGGCCGGAGGATTAAAGGGATCCTTTTCATACTGTTTTTAGTCTGGATTCCCGTTGCGCATTCTCAGAGAATCCTGAAAATTCCTCTTTACATCCATTACAAAGAAATCTGGGTGGAGGTCGCCAAAAGTCCAGAAGGGAGGAACCGTGGACTGATGGGTAGAAAACATTTGGGGAAAGACGAGGGGATGCTCTTTATTTTTAAGACAGAGGGTTATCACAGTTTTTGGATGAAAGAT
>CAZEKS010000383.1:0-3092 GCA_964512795.1 uncultured Syntrophaceae bacterium | reverse complement strand
CAGGACCTTTTAGGCTGTAAAATAAAACCCCACTTTTGTCCTGACCTGCAACCTGAGGAAAGATGAACATCAAAACAAGAAAACCCAGCATCGTCAGAGGCAACAACCATCCTACCGACGTATGAGTAGCTTGAGACCGTCCCAGGTTATAACCCCCTTTCAGGAAAAGTGTGCCTACCCATATCCCTCCGATGAGTCCGAGCAGGCCGAAGATGGCATTCCCATCACCACCTGCCAAACGGAGCATAGCTCGCCAGGGGCACCCCAAAAAGACCAAGGCTCCGATCATAGCAAAAGCGCCAAGGACAAATCGCACGATGGGAGCAGAGCCAGCCCGCGACCGGAATTCCTTAAAAGCATAGGCGGCAATCAGTGAGCCAAGGACAAAGCCGATGATTTCGGGCCGCATATATTGAACAACAGGGGCTCGATGAAGGCCGAGAGCGCCCGCAATGTCCCTCTCGAAACAGGCCACACAGATCCCCATGTTCGCCGGGTTTCCCCACTTCTGCAAAAGCGGGGCAAAGACCCCGATAAAAGCTCCTACTGAAATGATTCCCCAACGAGATGCAAAAAAGTTTTTAATCGTAGTCATAGATTACCCTCCTTTCCAAAAAATTGGTTTTGGATCATAGCCAACTCGTAATAGATAATGGTCAGGAGGGAGGAAAAAGGTGTGAAGAGCTCAGGGCACAAGAGGATAAAAATAAGTTAGGAGCATCCCTTTTCTCTCTCTCCTTCTATTGAACCGGAGACCTAACCTAGGCCTCTTCGGGCCAAATACGGCCCCTCATCTAAGAGAAAAGGGCGTTTGGGGTTTTCCCACGTTGAAGCCTCCCATCGCTACTTGAGAAAATTATTGAAAACAGTTAACTGGAAAATTCAGATATGTCAAATCGATTATTTCAATAAGAAAACGGGTAATTATTGAAAAATCTAATTCAGATTTTCTCCCTCTTTTTCCCAACCATTTTCCCGAAAATAGACATTGAAAAAGACAAACCCCAAAAACTCCCCTCCCCTCGGTTTCGAGTCGCAACGACTGGCGGGAGGGGATAAAAAAGGTGATAATGCACCCTCACCCCAGCCCTCTCCCCTGCCTTCGCCGAAGCGGCTTCGCGCAGGCAGGCATCAAGGGAGAGGGGGAACTGGATCGAGTCAATGTCTATTTTTGGGCATCTTCTTTTATGTTGCCTTAACTAACTAAAATTGATATAAATTAGAATACTGGGATAATGGAATGTTGGAATACTGGACACCCTTTATTCCATTCTTCCACCATTCCAATAATATTTTTTTGTGGGAGGTGGGGTATGTACAAAAAGATCTTAGTCCCATTGGACGGTTCGGATTTGGCCAAAACAGCCTTAGACGAGGCTGAAAAATTGGCCAAAACCTTTGATGCTGAAATCATTCTCTTCCAGGTGGTCCCCTTTATGCCCATCTATGGCTCGCCGGAGCTGGTCACTCCTCTGATCATCGATGAAAAACAGAAGGAAGCCGCTGAGAAATATCTTACAAACCTCGGCGAGGAATTGAAAAAGAGAGGTCTTAAAGTAGCGGCGATGGCGAGGACTGGACAACAGGTGGCGATCGAGATTATTGACTTTGCAAAAGAGGCCGGGGTGGATCTGATCATCATGTGTACCCATGGCCGGTCTGGAATTTCCAGGTGGGTGATGGGAAGTGTCGCCCTAAAAGTCTTAACCCGCGCTGAAACACCCATCCTACTCATCCGGTCAAAGAAATAGACGCTTCAATATTAGGGGTAAACCCCGTTAGAAATTCCAGTCGTTTCGACTCGAAACCGAACGGGGCACTCGCCGCGCGAGCACTGGCGCAGTGGGTCAAACCCCGCCGGAATTATTATAAAACCCAGCCCCACTTCAGAGTAGCGGGGTATTATTTCTAACGGGGTAAAAAATGAAACGAGAACACATCTTTCTCATCTTTATTCTTTTTCTCACCTTCTTTTCCATCTATCTGCTCTACCAAATCCTTTCCCCTTTTCTTTCTTCCATCGTATGGGCCATCCTCCTGGCCATCATTTTTTATCCCCTCTTTCAGAAACTCCAACACCTATTAAAAAAAAGGGAGGTTCTCTCCGCCCTGATCATGACCTTGTTGGTTCTCATCGTCATCGTATTACCGCTCACTCTTCTGATGGCCTCTTTGGCCAGCGATGCGATCGACATCTACCATCAGGTGGAGGAAATGATCAAGACCGGTCAACTGCAGGCTTATTTTGAAAGAATCAAAGAGATCCCTATTCTCAAATGGATCTTGGCGGGGTTAGGCCAACATATCGATCTCTCACAAACCAACCCTCTGCCTCTATTACTAAACAACCTTAACCGGATCAGTACGTTCATCTTCAATCAGACCACCATCCTCTTAAGAGGATTCTCCACATTTATTGCTGGATTCTTCTTCACCCTTCTCTCTCTCTACTATCTTTTTAAAGATGGAAGTCACCTTTTCGGGAGATTGAAAGAGATCATTCCCCTCCCCTCCAGGGAGAGGGACCTTCTCATTCGACGGTTTGAGGACATGATCTATGCCACGATCTATGGAGGGATTCTGATCGCCATGATTCAGGGGGTCTTAGGTGGGCTATCTTTTTGGGTCCTTGGACTTCCTTCGCCTATCTTCTGGGGAGCAGCGATGGGTCTGCTTTCCTTCATCCCCATTGGTGGAACCGCTCTCATCTGGGCCCCAGCGGCTATCATCTTATTGATCGGAGGGTCTGTTTTAAAAGGACTCATCTTGCTCGGTCTGGGAGTATTGGTGATTAGTATGGTGGACAATATTCTCAAGCCATTATTTATCAGCACCCGAACCAATATCCATCCTTTGCTCCTCTTTTTCGCTGTGCTGGGAGGGATCCAGGCTTTCGGATTAATCGGTCTGATCGCAGGCCCCTTGATTGCCACCCTCTTCCTTACCCTGATCGAAATTTATATCCAAGGAATCCAACCTGAATAGCAAATAGCAGATGGCAAATGGCGGATAGTTAATAGTTGAGTGCTATTGGCTTTTAGCCATCAGCTATAAGCCATAAGCATTTATCTGATTTCAAAGGTTGGGGGCTT
>CAZEKS010000382.1:0-3093 GCA_964512795.1 uncultured Syntrophaceae bacterium | reverse complement strand
CTCTGTTCGGCCTGCTCGCGACCGAAATCGCGATCGAGATGACGGTACACGCGAAAGAAGCCGGTTCCACGAACTACGCTCCCTATATCGCTCTTCCGGTGTTCATTGTGGGGCTCATCTTCGTATGGCGTTCATTCTACAAGATGAGAATACCGCTGGAAGAAGCAAAGAAATAGGGCTACATGGATAAGCGCCAAATGACAAATAAGCTCCAAACCTAATGACCGAAACTAATTTTGTTTGGGATTTAGAAATTTGGTGATTGGAATTTATTTGGTCCTGCCCTGGCGGGATGCAATTTGGAAATTGGAGTTTTAAAAGGGGCTCTTGGTCGAGCCCCTTTTTTATTACGGCCAATTCAAATCAAAGGCATCTTTGATCAACTCGATCTCTTCTCCATTTTGGCCGAGAATTATGGCAACGACATCAAACCGAGCTTTCACGTCTTCAAGCTTCTTCTCTTTTAAGAAATAGAGGGCTACTTTGGAAAGTTGTCTTTGCTTCGAGGAGTTGACAGCAAGCTGAGGAGGGCCGAAGGCGGTGGAGGTCCGGGTCTTTACTTCAATGAAGGCAAGGGTGTCCTTCTCCTTGGCGATGAGATCCATCTCACCCATTTTGCAGACATAATTTTGTTCAATAATGCGATAGCCTTTCTTCTTCAAAAATCGAAGGGCTACCTCCTCGCCTTTTTTTCCGAGTTCTTTTTTCTCCATTCGTCTCCGTGTCCCTGCCTACCACAGGCAGGCGTGATTCGTGTCCGTAATGAATCCTTTCTTCTCGTGTCAGTGATCAGTTCCAGCCACTAACCAGTAGGCAGTTAGCACCAAGCAGTAGGCAGAAGAACATGTCTCCTAAAAATGCTAAAAGTATTTTCTTTAACTGATGACGTGTCAGTCTTATTTTCAACTGCTTTCTGCCTCCTGCCTTCTGCTCACTGATTGATTGATCCCTGTGCTCTACGCCCTGTGCCCTCTGCCCTACGCCATCATAAGTACTCCTTCACTCCTCGAAAGGTTTTGCGGTGGAGTTCGCAGACGCCGAATTTTTCAATGGCCCTCCGATGTTCCTTTGTCCCATAACCTTTGTGTCTGGCAAAATTATACTGAGGGTATTTCTGGTGGCATTCCAGCATCATTCGGTCCCGGGTCACTTTGGCTATAATGGAAGCTGCTGCAACGGAGTTACAAAGTTGGTCGCCTTTTCGGATAGGTTTCTGGGGAATGGGGAGTGAAATACCTTGAAGACCATCGATCAGGATAAAATCTGGAGGTGTGGGAAGGCTTCCAATCGCCGAAGCCATGGCTTTTAGTGTCGCCTGGAGAATATTAAGGCGATCAATCTCCTCTTGTCCAATAATGCCAAGCCCGACTCCTTGCGCTTCTGCAAGGATCGTTTCATAAAGATATTCTCGCTTTTTCGATGAAATTTTTTTTGAATCGAAGAGCTTCTCTTCAATACCCTCTTTAGGTAGGATCACCGCCGCAGCGACAACCGGCCCGGCTAAGGGGCCTCTTCCCGCCTCATCCACACCGGCAATCCGATGGTAACCCCGACCATAGTACATCTTTTCGAAATAATCCATGGGCTGGGATGGAAGGGATGGAAAAAGCATCATAACAAGTTGGCAGAAGGCACAAAGCAGAAGGCAGAAAAGAGAAAAGTAAACTCGTGATGCTTTCTGCCTACTGTTTTACTGCATACTGGGTTTTAAGCGACTTGTTTCTTTTCGCCCCGGATACGAGCCGCCTTCCCTTTCAGGCCTCGAAGGTAGAAAAGCTTAGCCCGTCTCACCTTTCCTCGACTGATCACATCGATCCGATCAAGCCGGGGTGAATGGAGGGGGAAAACCCTTTCAACGCCGATTCCGTAAGAGATCTTCCTGACGGTGAAGGTAGATCGAATCCCTCCCCTTTTCTTGCGAATGACCACTCCTTCGAAGGGCTGTATTCTTTCCTTCTCTCCCTCCACGATCTTCACATGGACCCTTATGGTATCCCCCACCCTGAAATCCGGAAGATCCGTTCTCAATTGTTCTCTTTCAACCAATTCCATCGGATTCATCTTTTTCTTCCTTTCTAAATCAGTTCGGAGAAATTTGTAGCGCCCTCATTCAATGGGGGCGACATAAAATCTCGTCGGCAATAAATGCCGACGCTACTCCGTAATCACTCCGAACTATTAATTCTATCCCCTAATAATCGATCTAAGATAATCGCCACGGCGGAGCGAACCGAAAGGTGATTATATCCTTTCCCTTCGATGGGCGCCAGGACATAATCAGAACCGTCCTTCACCTCCTGAGCCAAACCCCATCCCGTTCCAAAAAGAATGAAGAAGGGGGTGCTTTCATCTTTCAATAATTTTTTTAAGAATTCAAAATCAACACTCCTTGGATGAGGGGAGGCCCCTGTCGCCACTCTCTTCACTCTTGTCTGCCAGAGATCGGAGATCTCTCGATCGGCTTCGTCAATGCTCCGGGAGACCCGGACGAGAGAAAGAGATTCCTTTCTCGTTGGATTGTAAATCGATCCAATGCCCTCTACCCAATGGCGAATAATCCTCTCTGCTAACCGAATCTGGCTTTCCAATGGAGTAATAATGAAGAAACCTCCTGCTCCAAAGGTCTTTGCACACCGTGCAATGTCGTGAATATCAAAATTGGTAATGGCTGTAGCGACTACCTCTTTTTTCTTATCATAGATAGGATAGTGGACCAATCCTATGTAAAGATTAGACCCCATCCTCAACCTGCTCCCTTTTTATTTGCTGAAGGATCTCTTCTAAGAGTTTTTTATCCTCATCAGAGAGATTGGCCTTGGCTAACAGATCTGGCCGTCTCAACGACGTCCGCCTGAGCGCCTCTTTTTTCCTCCAGATAGAAATCGCTGAATGATTTCCGGAAAGGAGAACTTCTGGAATGCCCCTCCCTCTAAAATCGGAAGGCCGCGTGTACTGCGGATATTCTAAAAGAGAGTTGAAGAAGGAATCGTCCTCGGCGGAGCGAACGGATCCCAAAACTCCTGGAATGAACCTTGAGACGGCGTCGATGAGGACCATCGCTGCCAATTCCCCTCCTGTCAGGACGTAGTCCCC
>CAZEKS010000381.1:0-3093 GCA_964512795.1 uncultured Syntrophaceae bacterium | reverse complement strand
AGCAGGCAAAGACAGGGAGTGCCATCGATTGTGCCAGGCACATGTTCGGAACAGGTGATAAGCAACACAGGGCCTGGGTCGAAGCCCAGGGTCTTTCGTTTATAGACCTCTTGATCGAACAAGCTACAACACCGGGAAATCGAAGCTATGTCCTTTTGGCCGAGATCATTGAAAAGGCGCAGGATAAGCCGCAGAAATAGAAAGGAAGCATAAGAGGGATCATTCAAAACAGGAGGATTTTATGATTATAGAGGGAGGATTTACTTTAAATGCCCCTATTGACAAGCTGTTTGAATTTTTGCTGAAACCGGAGACCATCCTGACGTGTCTACCCGGCGCAGAGTCAGTGAAGCTGATTGATGACACCACGTATGAATGCGTGGTGAAACAGAAGGTCGGTCCCATTTCGGCAAAGCTGAAATTCATGAACAGGCTCACAAAGGTTGAGAAACCGATACATATTGAGATCGAAGGTGAGGGCGAGGATGTGACGAAGCTCGGTCATTTCATGCAGAAGAGCATCGTGGACTTGAAAGAAGTATCGCCGGGCAAAGTGGAGATAAAATACAAGTCAGACGTGAGCATCGTTGGAAAACTTGCCATGTTCGGTGACAGGATCATGAAGGCCAAATCCAAACAGGTGGAAGAGGAGTTTACCAAAGCCCTTCAGGAAAGGCTTAAAGGAATTGTGTAATCATCCGTCCCCCCGTTCTTCATCTCTTACGAAGATGCCTGCTGTTCCTTTTGATTTTGATATCAACAGCCTGCAATCGGAAGCCTTAGGCAGACTTTATCGTGAGGTGGTTTCTTTTGAAGAGGAGATCCGAATAGAGATCGTTCCAGACAGAAGAGACCGTGGACTCAGAGAAAGAAACCCCGCTTCAACAGTGGGTCTTGAGGTTGGCCGGCCCACGATTCGGTTGAGCGATTCGCTCGGACGGGATGAACGGATCGAAGCCATTGCCCATGAATGTTTACATCTATTATTGTTTTATGGGCATGGATTAGGTGTGATTGGTCTAAAGCCCCCTCGCCATAGGGGCAGTGATGAGCTATTTAAATTCTGTTTGAATTTAAATAAGCACTGGGATTATCTTCTTGGGCAAACCATGAATACAGTTCACCATCTCATCTTAATCGATTATCTCAAAAATGAATATGGGATTGAAAGTGATCTTCATCGCCATTTGCTCCAACATAATTTCCGAACCATTGCAAAGGACAATAGCAGGGACAAGGAATCACTGTATGCAAGAGGGCTGATCGCCTTTGAATACGAAAGACTCATTGGTAAAATCGACAGTGTGATGGATTCCTTCGGTCAACCGGAATTATTTTGGAAAGCCTATCACTCATCAAACAAACATTTCGGAAACTATCGTTTCCCGAACATTCCAACTCCATCCGTTCATGAAGAGAATATCCTCTCTTTTTTAGAAGAACTCGGATATCAAAAAGAGGATTTTATGTTTTTCCCTTAAAGAGGAAAAGACACTTCCGTCAGTTTACGTCGGGTGACCCTCAGCAAGAAAAGCTTACCGTTTCTCAGGCGCTTAACTTCTTATACCAGTGTAGAAATCTGCCGCGTAACGAGAAACCTTCGCAGGATTGCTTTGCCCCGGTCAGCCGGAGATCCTCTCGCAACAGGTCAAGAAGGACACGGTCCGGTTCAACAATAAACTGGTGCGAACATCCATTGACTTTCATGATCACCTTTTTCATTGACTCTTCTCCTTTCTCTTTTTTAAGAAGGCGAACTTTCTGAATCCTGTCCGATCTTGAGAACGTTCTTTATCCAACCCTTCCCAAGAGGAGAGCCTTTTGCCATTTGAAGATATCTTGCCCACGCCTTCAAGGCCTTATTGGTGTCAATATGTTCCAAAGCCGAGGCGAGGTTATGGCAGGCACCCTCGTCGTTTGGGTCTAATCTTATTGCCTCTTCATAATCTCTTATAGCCAGCTCAAACCGGCCAAGAGCGCTGTAGACATTCCCCCTGTTGTTGTAAGGAGCAGCAAATGTCGAGTTTAGTCTTATCGCCTCGCTGCAATCTTCGATGGCGAGATCATGATGACCGAGAACAAGATGAGTCATCCCCCGGCCATTGAACGCTGTAGCGTCTGCTGGGTTTATTCTGATCGCCTCGTCAAAGTCTCTGATTGCAGCCACATATTGCCCAAGGATACGGTTGGCATTTCCCCTGTTGTTATAAGCCGCAGCGAACTCTGGGTTCAGTTGAATGGCCTTGCTGTAATCTCTGACAGCAAGCTCATGCTGGCCAAGTCCATAATGGGCATTTCCCCTATTGTTGTATGCAGCAAAGAGTCCCGGGCTTAATCGAATTGCTTCGGTATAATCTTTGATAGCAAGTTCATGTTGCCCAATGACACCATGAGAAATGCCGCGCCTATTGTAGGCCGCTACATGCCCGGGTTCTATTCCGATGACCTCACTAAAATATTGAATTGCCTTTTCATAGTATCCCTGCTCTTGTAGGGATACTCCTTTGTTGATCAGTTCCTGAATTTCTAACTTTTCAGCTGCTTCAGACATCACATCCTCCATTGAAATCATGGGAATGGTCTTTCAGTTACAGGTTCCCGGATTCGGCAATCCGGCTATTCAACGGGCTCCATATGTGATGCCACCCGGGAAGAGTGTTTCCATCTCCATCAAGCTTATCCTTACTGCTTTGTTTGATCTCCGGGTTAAGAGGAGTTGCCATTTTAAAAGTAATATTTCCGAAGAAACCGAAGGATCATCCTCTCCAAGCCAGATCAATTATAAAAAAGGGGCACTGGGATGTCAAGAAATATTGTTACTAATTATTACAATTTAATACAATATACTACAATAAATTTACCAGAATGGGTTGACAATTTATGGGATATTGGTTAGAATAGCGTTATTCTTCCCTGGACATAACGATAGGGGGAAATGGTGAAGGTTGCCTATAAGATATGGCTTGATCATCATGGAAAGGCTTTTGGGGAAGGCCCCTATGAGCTCTTAAGTCGGGTGGGAATGACGAATTCCTTGCACGAGGCTGCGCATCAAATGGGCATGTCCTATAGCAAAGCCTGGAAATTGATTCA
>CAZEKS010000380.1:0-3096 GCA_964512795.1 uncultured Syntrophaceae bacterium | reverse complement strand
AGAGGTCGAAGCAACTGCGGTAATAGGGGCATACAATGGTTTCAAGGAGTGTATCTCCTTTCGTAATGGGCTCATGGATATTTCCTCTCACCCGAAAAGGGATGCACCCGGCTGCTGTGATGATTTCCAAAGGAACAAAGGAACAGATATAGCCAATGATCTTTTTCCCTTCCTTTTTCAGTTCCTTCGCCCTGAGTCCGTAATCCTTATAAGATTTTTCTACTGCGTTTAAAATGTTGTTCTGTTTTCCACTCATCGACCTTCTCCTTTTTAGCGTCCCCCTTGAATCAATCTACTTTCAGAAAACCAAATGAGAAAGAGTTCTTTAAACTCGGGCCAAACATATTTAAAATTTTCCCAATTTAATCCCCTCCCCCTCGACGGGGGTCCCCTCCCAGGGGAGGGGAGAATTTAAGGGGAACTTTGTAAATGTTAGAAGAAAAAAATCAGATTAAACATGCAAACTCTGATGTCCTATCAATAGAATATATACATAATTTGGCCTTAAGTTTCAATATGATCACCTTAAACTTTCCATAGCAATGATGGCAGCACCCAATGCAGCCGTCATGTGGGGATTGGGTGGCACAAGAATATCATGACCCCTGAGTTCCTTTAAGGTCTGGACGAGACCCTTATCTTTTGCACCGCCACCCACCATGGCCACATCCTGTTCGACACCCAATCTCTCCGCCAAACTGTTGATCTGGGCGGCAAGAGCTCTGTGTATGCCTGCCAAAAGGTCTTCTCTTGTGACTTCTTGGGAGAGTCGGGAAATCGCCTCTGACTCCGAAAAGACAGCACATCCGGTGTTAAACTCCACTCTCTTTTTTGATTGTAGAGACAACTCACCAATCTCTTCCACCTTGACTTGGAGAACCTTGGCAATGACTTGCAGAATTCTGCCGCTTCCTCCAGCGCACTTTCCGCTTAATAAAAAATTGTGCACACTCCCATTGCCATCGATGCGGAGGATCTTCGTATAAAGATCCCCGACATCAATGACGGTTCTCACAAAGGGGAGAAGAGAGGAAACGCCCTTTGCATGGCAGACGATATCCGGCTTGACTTCGTCTGCGAAGGTCACCAGTTTTGATCCATATCCGGTGGCCACAGTCCGGGAAAGATCACTGGTTGACATCCGAATCTGGGAGAATAATTCCTTTCTGACCCTCTCGGCCGTAAGCTTGAAATCTCCTCCAGAGGAACACTCAAAAGAACCCAATGGTCCCTGATCACCGAGAGCAATCCCTTTTGATGAGGCTGACCCAATGTCAATACCCAATACGAAAATCATATTTCCCTAAGCGGATTTACCGAATGACAGCAAATTAAATTAAAATGCTAAACGAATTATACCGAATTAATCGAATATTGGCTAAGGAATTCAATAGGATTCGTCAAATTCGGTATTGTTCGCCGTTTGTTTACATAAATAACACAAATTCCAAGCCCCCTCAAACAACCTCTGGAAATAAAAGAAGGCCTCTCCGACACAAACGCATTAAACAAAATGAACCAATCGTAATCGAATACCTTGCTGACTACCCCCAATTCGTTCCGGTCGTCGCTTCATAGGTATTCGAGTTTTGGGGAAAGATGTACTGACTGAAGTCAGTTGAGAAACAGATCTAGAAGATATCGGGAAGGCTCAATAAGAACCGGTTTCCTTTAGGTATCGAACCGGAGAATCGGTACAGCTCTGGCAAACCGGGCCGCAATGAAAGCCAAGGAACTTGGAGTGATAACACTGTAGCCTCACACTCCAAACAAAGAGGACTTCTATGTCAGACTTGGATGAATGTTGATTGAAATGCCAATTTAATTTGATATGCCAGTGGTTATCATGAAGAAAGCGTTGGATTGATAACGTCATACTCGGGACTCGGGATCCACTTGATGACGGGGAGAGGGGATGTCGTTAAGTTGTTGAATTTAACAAGGGAGAATTCCATTGCAAACGGATCGATTTCTTGTCAAATCAAGAAGGATATGGAAGATTTACAAAATGCGTCTTCCTTTTTGAAGTGCCGGCGGAACCCATTAAACCCTTTAGAGGGATAAAGGACTGGGAATAAAAAAGACAGGTCAGAAGCTGATACCGGATTTCAAGAGTTCTTTTTGATATCTTTGAGCCCAGGAGGCTAATTTATTATTCAGGGAAGAAACAATATCAAGTTCTTCTGCGAGTTCTTTCACAGACTCTATCACTCCGCGGACCAGTTCTTCGTCGATAGCATCCCCCCTAAATACAATCTTTTAGTTAGTATATTCGAATTCGCCTGAAAATGGATTGAGAAATATATATTTATCCGCCTTTTCCATTAATTTGTTTTTCAACAGGGTATCAAATCTTCCTTTTATCTTCTTATTGGTCATGACTATTTTTTCAAATAGAACCAACCACTCCTCAAGCATTCCGATCGTATGCGATGGGACGATATTAGGCGTTTCTTTTAATGGATGTTCCTCTCTTGGTTTAGGCAAAGGAATTCTGCTGATATGAAACATCCCGCCCAATTCTTTTGTCTTTTTCAGGAGAAGTTTATGATTTTCTATGGTATCATTCACATCTCCCTCATCCCAGGAATAGGAACCGCCGATCATTTTCCCATGATCAAAAAATATAATCCCGCCTTCTTTCCCCCTATTTAAAGAGACTTCGATATACCCCGCGAGTTTTTCTATCTCCCTCTTTCTTATCAAACCCTCAAAATCGGCAAATTCCGTGCTAAGATTTTCATAGATCTTTTCTGCCCTTGGAAGATTCGCCCAAAAATGAATCTTTTCAGAAGGAATCTTATAAACATCTACATAAAAATGATTCTTACCCGTGGCATCGATGATACAATTAACCGCCTCCTCCCCTTTTACATCTTTTTCCCTGTCCTGAAATATGCCGTTGAGCAGCTTGCCTTTTTCAAAAAAAAGGGCTCCCTCTCCCTCCGAAGATTTAAATGAATACAACCAACGCCGAACTCTCGTTGACAGTATTCAAAAAGTTTCGGGATGTTAATGTAGTAACTATTTAGATTCTTGGGAGGAGTGTGTGCTAAAAATAGTTGAAATTTAGGACGTGGCTCCTAAAATGGTAAA
>CAZEKS010000379.1:0-3120 GCA_964512795.1 uncultured Syntrophaceae bacterium | reverse complement strand
ATCCAGAAAGCCGGGGCCTATAGCACGCTCGGATGGCTGAAAGACCCCATCTTTTCTTCCATGCTCCAATGGGATGAGGCTACCCTCGCCAATCTCAACCTCCATGAGATGACCCATGCCACGGTCTATTTTAAAGGCCAGACCGACTTCAATGAACAGATGGCGACCTTCATTGGGAATCAAGGTGCCATCGATTTTTTAAGGGAGAAGTATGGGAAAGGATCCCAGGAAGTGGTGGAAGCAATCCACTGCCAAGAGGATGACCTCCTTTTTTCTCAATGGATCGATCATGCCTGTGGGCAGCTGTCCGATTTCTATTCGAGGGAGATTTCAAGGGATGAGAAATTAAGAGGGAGAGAAGAATTCTTCCAGCGTTTAAAAGAAGAGTTTAGAGAAAAGATGGCATCCCTTAAAACAGAGGGTTACAAAAATTTCGAAAAAGTGGACATCAATAATGCGGTGCTATTGGCCTATCGCAGATATATCCATCGCCTCGGAATGTTTGAAAGCATCTATGAATACTTGGGACGGGATCTGAAGAAGGTCATCAAATTTTTTAAGGAGGCCCGAGCCTCGAAGGAGGACCCTTCATCTTATTTAGAGCGATGGCTGAAAAAAAAGGGAATCAGATCTTCCTTCCGCTTTCAATAGCCTAAATCTTCTTCACATTATTCGTTAATAAATGTTGCCTTCTTTATGGGCTCCACAAGGTAAAGGGATTTTGCATAAACCTCTATGCTCTGGATGCTTAGCTGGGTGGTGTCAAATATGTTGTAGCTGGTCTGCCTAGTCTGGGTAAAGAACCCCACCCAGTTCTCCTTCTTGTTCTGGTCCTCAAGCTTCACAACAAAGAGCAGGTTGGCTATCTGGGGATACTGGGCGGAACTTGTTTTCTCGGAAATGTCCTTCCAGAGAAGCTCCGTGTCCACGTAATTGTCAAAGGTCTGCGGGGGGTTGGATGTATCGGGGGCACCTTCAAAATTCGGTTATCATGAGTAAATATTGAGAGGATGGCTATTCTTATGTGAGTCCGATAAAAATGCCGTATTTTCTTAAGAATTGTTTTATGTCTTTAAGTCTCGTTTGGATAATCTTATAAAGCTCTGCGTTATCAATATCCCAATAAATATGAACTAACCTGTTTCTGAATCTCGCCATTTGAATTAATGAATTGGTGAACTCCGGATCAAAGGCACCTCTTTCCTGCATCACTATAAAAGTATCTGCGTAGTCTTCGGGAGTCCGAAAACCGTTCTTTGCGATGATATGATTGCAGAGATCAACCAACCCTTCGATTGCAACGATAAGATGGTACTTTGCGCTTCCAATTTTGTGGGGATCAGAGGCAAATTCTACCTCAGTGAGTTTCTTGAGTTCCTCCAGCCTTTCCAAAGCTGCCAGAATTTCTGACGTTATTTTTCTTATTTTATCAGGATTAAATTCCAGGGCCCAGTGCCTCCTTGAGGTAATTTTTAAGGAAGGGAGAAAAGTCGAAATAGTTACTCAGTGTTGTCTCCACAAAATCTGAACGGAGTTCGTCGTCATGAACAACAATAGGTTGGCCCTGCTTTATTACATTATATTTAAAAGAAAGAGGTGCTTGGTTAAGAACTCTTATATCAACAGGATACTTTTTGACAACATTGCTTAACTCTGCCTCCAGTTCGAGTTCGACTTGAAGCGGGGAGGGGGGGGAGGGAATGAGGTAAATAGCCAGGTCTATGTCTTTGAAACGATCCTCTGCAATAAATGAACCGTGAAGATAGGCAAAAGCAATATCCAGACGATTTTCAAGAAAAACTTTAAGTACTTCTATGATGCTTTTCTTATCATCAACAGTAATTTGCGGAAATTGACTTCTCATCAATTTTCATATTAGCAAGTCTTAACAAAGAAAGCAAGCTATTCCTGTAAATACAGTGGGTTACTAATTTGGGGAAATTGATAAATCCCTTGGAAAGATTTCTATGACAGATTTAAAGAGAGCAGTTTATCGTTCCCGCTTCCCTTCAATGAATTCCTCCACCATAGCCTTGGCCTCATTGTCAGGGAATTGAGTGATGGGATGTTTCATCGCATAGGCGGAGATAGAAAGAAGAGGGCCTCCGATCCCACGTTCACGGGCGAGTTGGCAACATCGGATGGCGTCAATAGTCATCCCACCGCTATTGGGAGAATCTTCCACAGAAAGTCTCAATTCGAGGTTGAGGGGGACTTCTCCAAACCCCCTTCCTTCCATTCGTAGAAAACAGACCTTGTTGTCATTCTGCCACGGAACATAATCGGAGGGGCCGATATGAATATTCTCCGGTTCTAATGGAACACCGAGTTGGGATTGAATCGCTTCGGTCTTGGAGATCCGTTTATTCTTCAGGCGATGTCGATTGAGCATATTGAGGAAGTCGGTATTTCCGCCTGTGTTAATCTGGTAGGTTCGGTCCAAACGCACCCCTCGATCTTCGAAGAGTTTTGCCAACACCCGATGGATGATGGTAGCTCCCATTTGGGATTTGACGTCGTCTCCCACCACTGGAATCCCCTTCTCTTCGAACCGTCTTGCCCACCGAGGATCAGAGGCGATGAAATTGGGGATGCAGTTGATTAAACTCACCCCTGCACTTAAACAGGCCTCCGCATAAAACTGAGTTGCCTGATCTGACCCCACAGGAAGGTAGTTGAGGAGGATTTCCACTCCAGAATCCTTAAGAACCTTCTCCACATGGCAAGGTTTTTGATTGGCGACGAGGAAGATACGATCTTCAGGGTAATCCTTCATATGTTCTGAAACCCCGTCCAACACCTCCCCCATGGAGATCGTCACGGCAGAATCATTGAAGTTAGGAAAAATAATTTTGGTGCAATTGGGCTTGGCGAAGAGGGCTTCTTTGAGGGGTTTCCCCACTTTTCTTCGATCGATATCAAAAGCTGCCCCCACCTCGATATCCCAGGGTTTGTAGCCTCCGATATCGAGGTGCATCAGCCCCAAGGCTTCAGATTTTGGGTTCTTCAAACTGCTTTCTTTATAGAATTCAATTCCTTGAATGAGAGCACTGGCACAATTTCCAACACCTACAACGGCAATTCGGATCGGATTCTTTTTCATAAGGGTTCAACCTTTCC
>CAZEKS010000378.1:0-3120 GCA_964512795.1 uncultured Syntrophaceae bacterium | reverse complement strand
CCACGCCGCAAGCCCGAAAAGCCGCTGCTACCGCAAAGGAGTGATCGCACATGTAGGGAATATAGATTTTTTTCGTTCGGTCGGTCTTCGCCTTCTCTTTTTTTAAAGAGGGAATCTTTTTCTCCCCGACATTTTTCAAGCTGTCTAAAAAAGCTTCACATCGCGTGATCGCCCCTGCATCCGCACTGTGCTCATCAATTTCCAATTGGAGATAAGGCTTTCCTTTAGATAAATCCCTGAAGAAATGGCCGATGAAAGAATCCGGGCCGCAACCGAAATTAGTAATATAGACCGCATAAAGCCTGGGGTCCTCCTTGATGATCCTTCCAGCGGCCAGTATCCTCTGTCCATATCGCCAATACATCTCCTGAATCTCTTCGGTAGGAGCGACCGATTCTAAAGGAAAAAAGTCCATGGGGATGGGAAGGACTCCTAAATCCCGCAATTTTTTTGGAATCTCAAGGTTGACCCCGGAATCACAGGAGTTATAAGGTCTACCCACGATCACCATTAGCTTATCATGGGGGCCAACTTGATTTAAAACCTCTTTGCCACGATTGAGCATGGATTGATAGAACAGGGCTTGGAATTTTTCTGCCTTCTCAATGGCCTTTTTCACCTGCTTCGATCCTCTATGGAGGGATTTCCCGAATTTGACCAACTCCTTCTCCAGATTTTCTTTCCCGAGCCCGAAGTGAAGGATAGGTTGAAGCATTTTCACATCGTTCTTTTTAAAATCAACGGACGAAGGAACGACATAGGGAAAAGATTGAGCATAAGGGCATGCCACGCTATTCGGGATCTTTGGATGGGGAGTTTTGAGGTTAACAATGCTTGGCAGGAAGATCTTTTTTACCCCCTTCTCTAAAAGATTGAGGACATGGCCGTGACTCACTTTAATGGGGAAACAGGTTTCAGCAACGACATTCTCCACTCCTTTTCGAATCAGTTCCTTGTTCGTCGCATCAGACAGAACCACCCGATAACCTAATTCTGTAAAGAATGCCTTCCAGAAAGGAAACATCTCGTGGAAATAGAGAATTCTGGGTATCCCGATCTCTGGGGTATCGGAAGGAATTTTTTCCTCTCCTTCATAGGGAGAGGAGAGCATCTTCTCTCTTTCTTCAAAGAGATCTGGTATCGTTGAGCCTTTTGTCCGTTTAATGACATCGTATTTCTCACATCGGCTTCCGTAAAAGAGGGGTTTCTCCCCCTCGACGCTCACTTTTCGAATGAGACAGAGATTAGGACAACCTTTGCACTCAAAAGAAGTCTGTTCATAACGGCGCTGACTCAGGTCAAACCCTTTAAAACCAGATCGTTCCCATGCCCGCTCTTCCATGGCCAGAATAGCAACACCAATAGCCCCTGTCACATCATGATTCTCTGGAACGATGATCTCTTTATCCAGGACATTTTCAAAGGCAGCCACGACTCCTTTATTGAAGGCCGTCCCGCCTTGGAAAAAGATCCGATTTCCAATACGCCGGTCTCCCACCACACGATTGAGATAGTTCTGAACGATGGAGTAGCTGAGTCCGGCAATCAGGTCATCTTTTTCGACACCTATTTGCTGGTGATGAACCAGATCGGACTCGATAAACACCGTACATCGCTCCCCCATTCTCACTGGCTTTTCGGCGGACAGGGCAAGCCTCCCGAATTCTTCTTTGATGGAGACATCTAATTTTTCAGCCTGTTCCTCCAGAAAAGATCCTGTCCCTGCTGCACAAACTTTGTTCATCTCAAAATCGACCACCACTCCATTGTCGAGGCTGATATATTTTGAGTCCTGCCCACCGATCTCAAAGATGGTATCCACTCTTGGATCAATATAGATGGCTGCGGTGGCCTGGGCAGTGATCTCATTTCGTACCAGATCTGCTCCCACAAAATCTGCCGTGAGGTAACGACCGGACCCAGTCGTTCCAACCCCTCTAATCTCCACACGGTCTCCGATCTCCTCACCGATCTCCTGAAGTCCAATGCGAACCGCCTCGATGGGCCGGCCTGCTGTCATCAGATAGCGTTTTGCAAGAACCCTCTTTTCGCGGTCAATGACAACCAAATTGGTGCTGATCGAACCTACATCCAGCCCTAGATAAGACTCAATCTTCTTTCCCTCTAAACCCCAAACTTTATTCCCCTCCCCATCGAAGGGGGATGGTCTGCCCTGTGGAGTATGTTTCACACCTCCACAGGGTAAAGGTGGAGGTGAAGTGAGGTGGTTGGCAGAGAGGCAGAGAGGCTTTAGTGGAGTCTCTGTTTCTCGATGATCCCGGAGATATTGATTGAGGCGGCTGAGGCCATTCCATTCCTTTTTGCTCTCCTTGTCTTCCTGGGCCACCAGGATGGCACCGATGGCTCCCATCGAAGTGAAATGTCTTGGGACAATAAGCTCTCCATCTGAGAGTTCTAATACATCCAGGAAGGCTTTCCTCATCCCCACATTAGCCGCCACTCCCCCCTGGAAGGAGATAGGTTTCACAAAAATTTTTCCCTTTCCGATGTTACTCTTGAAATTTCTGGCCAAGGCATAACAGAGGCCGGCTACGATATCGTAATCCGGGGTAGCGATCTGTTGAAGATGGATCATATCCGACTTGGCGAAGACACTGCATCGGCCTGCAATGCGAGGTGGGGTCGTTGATTTGAGAGCGAGCTGCCCAAATTCTTCAATGGTCAGGCCTAATCGGCTGGCTTGCTGATCGAGAAAGGATCCGGTGCCGGCAGCGCAGAGGGTATTCATCGAGAAGTCGCTGATCTTGGAGCGACCCCCTTCTTCTTCGATGAGAATCAGTTTGGAATCCTCTCCCCCGATATCAATGATCGTCCTGACCTCTGGATAGAAATATTGAACCGCTTTCGCCTGAGCGATAATCTCATTGATGAAATTTCCCCCTAAGAGTTCGGAGAGGAGTTTTCCTCCGGTCCCGGTAAAAGAGATGGAATGAAATTGTTCAAGGGGAATCCGTCGGAGGACCTCCTCCAATACCCTTTGGACGGTCTGGAGGGGTTGCCCCTTGATGCGTGTGTAATGTTCCTCCAACACATTCCGATGATCGTCCATGATGACGGTATTCGCGCTGACGGATCCAACATCAATGCCCAAATAAAGTG
>CAZEKS010000377.1:0-3122 GCA_964512795.1 uncultured Syntrophaceae bacterium | reverse complement strand
GCTCGCCGAATCTCTTATTCTGTACCCATTTACCTGTCAGTTTCAGGGATTCACCGGGGTTGACACCGGAAAGATTACCGATAATGGTGGTCAGCTCCTTCTTTTCTTTTTCCCGGAGTTTTGCCACCACAAAGTCATTTTCTTCGTTGTGGTAAGAGATCTTTTCGAGAAGACCGAAGATGATTTGCATTTTGTTTATCGACTCTGATTAAAGCAAGGTATTAGATGATCCATCCTTTCGGAACTTTATCAGAACCGGTGTAGGGTGTCAAAAACTTTGGGGTGGAGGCTGGGGGCCACGGGGACATCTTGAATGCGGAATGCGGAATGCGGAGTGCGGATTGCGGAATGGAAGAAGCCAATTCTAAAGATAAGAAGATGATGGGGAGATGGGGGACACGGAGATGCGGGGACACCAGGACACTGAGAAAGGGGAATGAGTATTGAGGAATTCTAAGGAGAATCTTTCAAATTCTGCTTATCAATAAGGTTGAATGGTCTTTGCTCGGGTGTCTTGTCCAGTAGCTCTCTGAGAACCGGTCGTAAATAAATCTGATCGAGATCGAAATGCTTCAATGCCGTCGCCAAGGTCTTAATTCTATCCATCGTCGTTGCCTTAGAATTGATTATTAGAACATACTCCCCTCTTAACAGGCACAGGCCTCCTACTACATTGACTAAATCTTCATCTTGCTTTATGGCTTCACAGCGGATTTGGATGCCAAAGCTTTTTATTAATTCCTCAAGCTGTTCTGCGATGGTATTCTCATCCATGCTGGGAGTTCCTTAAAGAATTAACCTGCAAAGGATGGCTTGGCTTTTAATTTTTTTTGGAGCCTACCAAATGCGGATTGCGGAATTCAGATTGCGGATTGTAATTATCAAAAACCATTCTATTCGAGCTAACCCCACCAACATTCCGCATCCTCCTGCGTCTCGCCTTGCGGGACTACGGAGGACAAGTAGCGTCCGCCTACGCGAAGGCTACGGCGGACAAGCCTGCCTGCGCCAAGGCTTCGAGCAGGCGGGCTTGGCGCATAGGGCATAGAGTAAAAATAGTGCCCTGCCTACCGCAGG
This sequence comes from uncultured Syntrophaceae bacterium, assembly GCA_964512795.1. Lineage (GTDB taxonomy): Bacteria > Desulfobacterota > BSN033 > BSN033 > UBA1163 > UBA1163. Next base: position 2,045 of record CAZEKS010000377.1, on the reverse strand, counting down.
CCCTGAACCTAACATGGTACAGGGCATCCAGGGATTTTGAAATTTGAGGTTAAATTTTTGGCATCATTTATCCATTTTAGACAGAGGTATCCCTCCATCGCCTATATTTTCTTTTGGAATGTCATGGATGATAATTCGAACTCGGTCCGCTGGAACCTGAAGTGTATCGACAATTGCATCCGTGACCTTTTTAATCAATTGTTCCTTCTTCTCAGGTGTCCTTCCTGCAATCATACTGATCTGAACAATAGGCATTGACAACTCCTTTCTATGCCCCTCACCCTTCCCCTCTCCCCTCGGGGGAGAGGGCGGGGTGAGGGGGGCTACTGTTTAAATATTTTTGACCAGGGATCTCTTCCGTGGCCGAATTTTTCGAGAATCTCAAGGGCTAACCGCAATCCATTGGAGACCTGTTCCTCCTGAATCCCAGGCGCTGTGAAGATATAGACCACAATATTCTTGCTCGTGGGCTCCACTCTTGTTCTGAAATCCGGACCTTGGAAAAGGGAACAGACAATCCCTTCTCCATCCCGAAGAACGATTTCATCTTCTTTACAAAGGATCGTTTTTCCCGAAACCCCCTGAAAGGTCTCCCCTTCGTGAGCGAGGTCGAGCTTCCCTTCGCCCTGGAAACGATCCAGATCCTGTATGGCCATCAGAACTCCATCACACATTTCAGCGATGATATGGGTATCGATATAGAAGTTAACGATCGGAAATCCCATTTCAATGGTTCGCTTAAAATGGCTGGGAAGGGGGCAGGGATACCCCCATTCTTTGAAAAATTGATCGTAGAGATTGATCCCCTCTTCAATCTGGGCAAGGTTAGCTCTCCGCCGCATCTTACGAAGGAGCTCTCTTTTATAATGTTTGAATGACTCACTCTTTTCAAAATAAGTGCAGGACTGGATCGTCCCAATTCCGAAAGCGAGATCCGGGAACCGCTGACGATAAGCATCCGTGATTTGGAGAGAGACTTCTCTCTGCATCACCTAAGTCTAAAATTTCAAGTCACAAATTACAAATTCCTCTTAGTCATTAAGTCATTGTGTAATTGAGTCATTCAATAATTAATGACTTATTGAGCTAATGACACAACAACTTTGTTATTTGGTGCTTGCCCTGCACCATATTAGGTACAGGGCTTGGCATCTGGCTCATTCCTGAATAATCTTATGTGTTTTTTTTAATAGCTCAGGAGGGACAATGGCTCCCTGGGTTTTTGCGGCTTTCTCATTGATGAGGAGAACCAATTTTTCTCCAATTTCCCAGGGAATATCTCCCGGTTTCTCCCCCTTTAGAATCCGAACCGCCTTCCTCCCTGCAGAATGGCCGATTTGAAAATAATCCCATCCATAAACAGCCATCGCACCTTTTGTTACACATTTGAGATCACCCCCAAAGAGAGGGATTTTCCTTTCCTTACAGACCTTCACGATTGTATCAAAAGAAGAGAGGGCGATATGATCATAGGTGATGAAAATGATCTGAGCTTTTCCTGCAAGAAATTGAGCAGCGGGTAGGACGTCATTGCTATGAGAGGCGGTTGCTTCGATCAGTGCCACTTTCAACTTCTTGGCAACCTCACGCATCTCTTTAATGTAAGGAATGGATCTGGGATCTCCCGCGTTATAAATCGTTCCCCACTTTTTTGCCTTGGGAAAAAATTTGGTATACATCTCAAACTGTTGAGTCACAGGCCATCGATCGCTGACACCGGTAACATTTGTTCGGGTTTTCGTTCCCAGGGGATTTTTTTCAGATATGAGTCCGGCATAGACAGGGTCAGTCACAGAGGAGAAGACGATAGGAATATCTTTGATGATCTTTATCACTGCCCGTGAGGAGGGGGTGGCGATGCTGTGGATCAGATCCATATCAGTATCTAAGAATTTATGGGCAATGGTCTGAGTTCGATTTACATCTTCTTGTGCATTCTGCCGGTCATAGGTCACATGGACGCCTTCTTTAAAGCCGGCCTCGGCCAGAGCCTTCTCAAACCCCTTAGCGTCTTCATCGAAGTCCGGATAGGAGACGGTCTGGGT
>CAZEKS010000376.1:0-3122 GCA_964512795.1 uncultured Syntrophaceae bacterium | reverse complement strand
ATAAAACCTGAAGGAGAAAAGTGGTATCAGCAGACCGGTCTCGGAATGGGTCAGACATTGAACGTTGCTGCTGAGAAAAAAGGCTATACGCTTGCCGATCGTGGAACTTATCTGGCATTAAAGAAAAACCTCGGGCTCGATATTCTGGTCGAAGGGGATGCGATTCTCCTCAACATCTACCATGTCATTGAGGTCAACCCTGCCAAATGGCCCAAGGTGAATGCCACGGGTGGAAAGGCATTTGCCGATTTCATGGTTTCAAAAGAAACCCAGGACATCATCAAGACCTTTGGAGTCGACAAATTCGGCTCTCCTCTTTTCTTTCCGGATGCTGGGAAGAAAGAAGAGGATTTAGGGAAATAAATCCGAAGCACAGAACACAGGCGAAGCATCCCGAAGGGATCAATTCGAAACAAGGATGTTAAATCCTAAACTCGAAATCCTAAACTCTAAACAAACTCAAATGTCCCTGCCTACCGGCAGGCAGGCAAAGCACAAAACTCAAAACCGTATGACTTAGAAAAATTCGGTTCAATTGTTGAGAAGTCAGAATTATTTTTTGAGTTTTATATTTTGGATTTGCTTGCCCTGTTAAGTTCAGAATAAGTTGTTTCTGGTTTGATTTTCATCATTCTTGCGGAAGCATGAGATCATCAATCTCGTGCAGAATTACTTAACAGGGTAAAGATTTAGAGTTTAGTGTTTAGAGTTTAAACAACTTCGGATTGATTCCTGCGGAATGCTTCGCACGATATTCGAATTTGGAGTAAAAGATGGATCTTATTTTTGAAGGGATCAAGAAGGCCTTTTGGCTTCTTATCACCTTCGACCCTGAGGTCATGGGGATCACTCTTCTTTCGCTCCAGGTCTCGGGGACAGCCACACTGATCAGCTTATTTGTTGGCATCTCTGTTGGAACGACCGTCGCACTTTCAAGATTTCCGGGAAAGAGATTTGCCGTAAGCCTCATCAATACGGGCATGGGACTTCCGCCCGTGGTGGTAGGCCTATTCGTAACCATCTTCCTGTGGAGAAACGGGCCTCTTGGCTTTTTTGAAATCCTCTACACGCCCACCGCCATGATCATCGCCCAGACAGTCATCGCTTCCCCCATTGTGATGGGTATCACCTTGGCTGCTATTCAGCAACTTCCCCAGAAACTTCGACTTCAAATTTTAGCCCTCGGGGCCACCCGTCTTCAAATGGTCTGGATCTTGATCAAAGAAGCGAAACTCCCCCTTTTGGCTGCGGTGATGGCAGGGTTTGGAGGTGTCATCTCCGAGGTTGGTGCCTCCATCATGGTAGGTGGTAATATTAAGGGCTATTCCCGAGTTCTGACCACGGCGACCGTAATGGAAACGAGTCGTGGAAATTTCGATATTGCGATTGCTTTAGGTATTATCCTCCTATTGCTTGCCTACTTCATCAATCTCATCCTTACACAGATTCAACAGAGGACGAGGCCGAGGTAAACAGAAGGCAGTAAGCAGAAGGCAATAGGCAGCTTGCCCGCCGAAGCCTTGGCGCAGGCGGGAAGGCAAGTAATCAGTGATTGAAATGAAAACAGAAAGATTTAAGCCTTTCTGTCTTGTTGGATAAAGAATGAATATGGTCGAGCATGAACCCATCCTCGAAGCAAAAAATCTTGAGGTTGAAAGGGGAGGGGCCCTTCTTTTGGGGATTCCCTCTTTTTCAATTGGAAAAGGCGAAATCCTCTCTTTGATCGGACCCAATGGAGCTGGGAAAACGACTCTCCTGCAAACCTTATCCTATTTATTAAGACCTTTTCAGGGCGAAATCTTCTTTAGAGGGAATCGGATTGGAACGAATCATTCCGTTTTAGAATACCGAAGGAAACTGGCCATGGTCTTCCAGGAGCCTCTTCTTTTTGACACCACTGTTTTTAACAATGTCGCATCAGGCTTGAAAATTCGTGGAATGAGGAGAAATGAAATTCGTGATAGGGTGGTAGAGCAGTTGAGCCGATTTGGTATTATTCATCTCAGCGACCGTTCTGCAAAAACACTTTCAGGAGGGGAGGCACAGCGAACGAGTCTTGCACGAGCCTTTGCCCTCAGGCCAGAAATCCTTCTCCTGGACGAACCTTTTTCTTCTCTCGACCCCCCCACTCGTGATTCCCTAATGGAAGACTTGGAACATATCCTTCGTCAAACTCAGACAACAGCTATATTCGCCACTCATGATCGAATGGAGGCCCTTAGACTTTCAGATCGAATCGCAGTCATGAATGCTGGAAAGGTTCTTCAGATCGGGTCCCCCGGTGAAGTGATGAATCAACCCGTAGATGAGTTTGTGGCCTCTTTTGTGGGAGTCGAGACGATTCTTACCGGAAAAGTGATTAAACGAGAGGGAGGGACATGTGTTGCTTCCATTGAAGGGCAGGAGATCAAAGCTGTTGGGGATGCCCCTTTGGGGGAGACGGTGCTACTTTGCATTCGGCCCGAAAATGTGACCCTCTTAACCCGTTCCTCTCAAGATGAAACCAGTGCAAGAAACGTATTCCCAGGAAAGATAGTAAAGATTACCTCCTTAGGTCTCTATCATAAAGTCCAACTAAATTGTGGATTTCCACTTGTCGCCTATATCACGCATCATTCTACGGAAAATTTATCGTTAGAAGAAGGAAAAGAGGTAGTCGCTTCCTTTAAAGCAACTGCCATCCATGTGATTAGAAGAAAAGAAAGGGAGGGGTAACAATCCGTCATCCTCACACTTTGAACCAGCGGCGTTGGAGACCATAATAAAGAATTAATCCCGCCAAATATGCTACACCCATATTCCACATGGCAATGCCTGTCGTTACAACGAGAACAAAAAGATTCTGTTTCTTCAGTTTGATGTCCCGAACGACCAGGGCCAGTTCCACTCCAGCGAAAAAGAGGATTACCCCCAGAATGGGCCGAGGAAAGACTTGAAAAAGGAGAGATACTGAATCGCTCAAAAGAAGCCCTGTCAGAAGTACGATCAAACCCAGAATGACCAAAGCCCCTCCTGTCCTGGCACCAAATCGAATATGGCCGGCCATGCCTCCAGCTCCATGGCACAAGGGAACGCCTCCGATGCAAGCACTGATTAAGTTCATGACACCATGATCCAGGCTG
>CAZEKS010000375.1:0-3126 GCA_964512795.1 uncultured Syntrophaceae bacterium | reverse complement strand
TTTCCGGTAATGGTCAATCGCCTCATCGAATCGATACCCTGTCTCCTTGTTCATGAGGGCGATAGATTTCCTTGCAAAAAAGGGATGGGTGTTGATCCCTGTCCCGACAGCAGTTCCTCCCAAAGGAAGTTCAGAGAGGGACTTCATGGCATTTTGAATTCTGTGAATTCCCAATTCAACCTGACGGGCATACCCTTTGAATTCCTGGCCCAGTCGGACCGGCGTGGCATCCTGGAGATGTGTTCTTCCAATTTTAAGGATGGAATAAAATTCTCTTCCCTTAACCTTTAAAGCCTTATGGAGATCGCTGAGGGCCGGGAGGAGTTTTTGCCGGAGGAGGGTGACCGAGGCAATGTGGATGGCAGAAGGAAAAACATCATTGGTCGATTGGCCCAGATTCACATGGTCATTGGGATGGGCAGGCCGATAGGCTCCTCTTTTACTTCCCAAGATTTCATTGGCACGATTGGCAATCACCTCGTTCGCATTCATGTTGGTGGAAGTTCCGGAGCCGGTCTGAAAGACATCCACCGTAAATTGTTCGTCCCATCTTCCCTCCATCACCTCTTGAGAGGCCTGCGCGATAGCCCTGGCAATTCTCTTTCCGAGGAGGCCCAGCTCAGAATTCGTCTTCGCTGCAGCCAATTTGATCAGACCCAGGGCATAAAGGAATTCTCTCCCGAATCGCCAACCGCTTATAGGAAAATTTTCAATCGCCCTCTGCGTCTGGGCACCATAATAGGCTTCCTTGGGAACCCTGACCGGACCCATCGAATCTCTCTCTATTCTAAAAAGATTTTTTGAAGGGACCATCATGCACCTCCTGTCCTTTTTTCATTCTATTGGAAAAGCGTTGAATTATCAATAAGCCAATTCGATTGACAAATCCGAGAGCCATCGATTATCATTCTTGAGGTTTCTGAAAAAATCCGAAATCCGAGAGACCGTGAAATATTTTTTCTGAGTTTTCTTCTTTAAAGCGATTGTTGGAAAGGGGATCGATGGAAAAAAATCTCGTACAAAAAATTTTTGAGACACATCTGGTTAGTGGAAGGTTAGTTCTTTATGAAGATATTGCCCTTGCTATTGACCAGACCCTCACACAAGATGCCACCGGGACGATGGCTTACCTTCAATTTGAGGCTTTAGGAATCCCGCGGGTCAGGACCAAATTCTCCATTAGTTATGTTGACCACAATATGCTCCAGACCGGATTTGAAAATGCCGATGACCATCGATTTCTCCAAACCTTTGCCTCAAAATATGGGATCTTCTTTTCCAAACCCGGCAATGGCATCTGCCATCAGGTTCATTTAGAACGTTTTGCAAAGCCCGGAGAGACCCTTCTCGGTTCGGATAGCCACACTCCGAATGCCGGCGCAATGGGAATGATCGCCATTGGGGTGGGGGGGCTTGATGTTGCCCTGGCCATGGCGGGCGAGCCTTACTACCTCAAGATGCCCAAAATTGTTTTGGTGAGTTTGAAGGGGAAGCTTCCTCCTTGGGTGGCTTCAAAAGATATCATGTTGGAACTGCTGAGACGATTAACGGTCAGAGGAGGTGTGGAAAAGATTTTCGAATTCGGAGGGCCAGGGGTAAGAACGCTCCCCATCCCGGAAAGAGCCACGATTGCCAATTTAGGAGCAGAATTAGGGGCCACCACCACGATCTTCCCGAGCGATTTAAAAACCCTCGAATTTCTGAAGGCGCAAGGCAGGAAGAAAGATTGGATTCCTCTCGAGCCGGATAAAGATGCGGAATACGATCAGGTGATTGAAATCGATCTCCGCGAATTAGAGCCTCTCATCGCTCAACCCTCTAGCCCGGACAAGGTCTGTCCGGTCAGAGAAGCGGCTGGAAGAGCGGTCAAGCAGGTCTGCATCGGGAGTTGCAACAATTCCTCCTATTTCGATTTGATGGCTGTTGCTAAAATCGCAAAAGGAAAAAAAATTCCTCCGGATGTCAGCTTTGTCATCGCCCCTGGGTCAAGACAAGTGCTTGAGATGATTGCCCGAAATGGAGCTTTAGCCGACCTTGTTGGAGCAGGCGCTCGCATTCTGGAAGCGGCCTGTGGCCCCTGTATTGGAATGGGGCAGGTCCCCCCCTCTCATGCCATTTCCATCCGGACAATTAATCGGAACTTTCCAGGCCGAAGCGGGACACCTGAGGATCAGGTTTATTTAGCCAGTCCCTATGTGGCAATCGCCTGTGCCTTGAAGGGATCTATCACTGATCCCAGAAAAATGGGTTCAAGACCGCCTCGCGTTCCCATGCCCCCAAGATTTTTGATTGATGACAGTCTCGTTCTTCCTCCCTCTTCAAGGCCGGAAAAAGTGGTGATCGAGCGGGGGCCGAATATTAAACCTTTGCCCCTTCGCGGTCCTCTGGAGGACCTCATGAAAGGTTCGGTCATTTTGAAAGTGGGGGACAATATTACCACCGATGATATCCTTCCTGCCGGAGCAAAGGTTCTTCCTCTCCGATCCAATATCCCCGCCATTTCGGAATACCTTTTCGAGAGGATCGATGCCAGCTTCGCCATGAGGACAAAGCAGCTGAGCGGAGGATTTTTGGTCGGAGGTGAAAATTACGGACAGGGTTCGAGCCGGGAGCATGCGGCTCTGGGTCCGATGTACCTTGGGATCAAAGCCATCCTGACAAAATCCTATGCCCGCATCCATCGTTCCAATCTGATCAACTTTGGAGTTCTTCCTTTGGCGTTTAAAGACCCGGATGAGTTTTTAAGGATTCAACAGGGAGATACCCTCCGAATCACGAATCTAAGGAGAGGACTAAAAGGCGATGGTCTTCTCGTAATTGAAAACGAGACACAAAAGAGGTCCTTTGAAGTTTTACACGGGCTCAACCAACGAGAAATAGAGGTTCTCCTTGCCGGAGGGTTGCTCAACTATACTGCCTCCCCTGCATAAACATCTCCATCCCAAAGCCTCTCTTTTAGACCTGACAGATTTTATCAAAAAATACGGTTTTTTTTACGACAAAATACAGAACGAACCCTATTTATTTCTCAATCTATTCTCTGTAATTCTATAATGTAATCCCTCAGAAGCTGTGAAAAAATTGAATTCTTCAACCTTCGTCCTGGAAGGATGGGTGGATTTCCAA
>CAZEKS010000374.1:0-3150 GCA_964512795.1 uncultured Syntrophaceae bacterium | reverse complement strand
GTGAAGGGATTCCTATTCAGCAGATCGCTGAAAAGGTGGGCACCCCTTTCTATCTTTACAGTTTTCAAACCTTAGTCAGACATTTCACCGTTTTCGAAGGGGCCTTCAAAGGGATTCCTCATCTCGTCTGTTATTCAGCCAAGGCCAATTCTAATCTCGCGCTTCTCCGTCTCTTCGTCAACCTGGGCGGAGGAGTGGATGTGGTCTCTGGAGGCGAGCTCTACCGGGCCCTCAAAGGTGGAGCGGCTCCCCAGAAGATTGTCTATTCAGGGGTTGGAAAAAGGGAGGATGAAATAGAATATGCCTTGGAAACGGGAATCCTCATGTTCAATGTGGAGTCTTTTCAGGAACTTCAGGTGATGAATGAAGTGGCAGGCCGCATTGGCAAAAAGGCGCCGATTGCCATCCGGGTCAACCCTGACATCGATCCCAAGACACACCCCTATATCTCTACCGGGTTGAAGCAGAATAAGTTTGGGATTGACATCCTTCGCGCACCCATGGCTTACCGCCTTGCCTCTCAATTGCCAAATCTAAAGATTGTGGGAATTGATTGTCATATCGGGTCCCAATTGGTCGAGGTGGAGCCTATTATTGAGGCCTTGAAGAAACTTAAACAACTGGTCGAGAATTTGAGACAGGAAGGGATAGAGGTTCAATATCTGGATTTGGGAGGTGGCTTGGGAATCACTTATGAGGATGAAGAACCTCCTCATCCCGTAGAATATGCCTCCACCATTCTTGATGAGATCCGAGGATTCGGGTGTATGCTCATCTTAGAGCCAGGTCGTGTCATCGTCGGGAATGCAGGGATTTTGGTTTCAAAGGTTCTCTACATAAAAGAGAATGAGGAAAAGCGGTTCGTGATCGTGGATGCAGGTATGAACGATCTGGTCCGGCCCAGTTATTACGGTTCCTACCACCAGATCCTTCCTGTGAAGGTAGAAACCCGGGAGGAAATCGTAGCTGATGTTGTGGGTCCCATTTGCGAGTCGAGCGACTTTTTAGCCAAAGGACGAAAGATCCCAAATCTCCGTGCCGGTGAACTGATTGCCGTGATGGGTGCGGGCGCCTACGGATTTTCTATGTCCACCAACTATAACTCAAGGCCCAGGATCGCTGAGGTTCTGGTTCGGGATGATCAGATGTTTGTCATCCGGCAGAGAGAGGGGTATGAGGATCTTGTTCGGGGAGAGAAGATTCCGGAGTTCTTGCTTTAAAATCCCCACTCGCCCCCCTTTGCTAAAGGGGGGGTTGTGGGGAATATTCTATGAATGTTAGAGGTTGATGAATAATGAAGATTCCTTTTATGAAGATGAGCGGGAGTGGAAATGACTTTATCCTCATCGATTATCGGGAACCCTTTCTGAAAGAAGAGCGTCTGAAAGACTTCATTCAAAAGACCTGTCGAAGGAGATTTTCTGTGGGGGCAGATGGTCTCATCCTGATCGAGCGATCCAAGAAGGCCGATTTCAAATGGCGTTTCTATAATGCGGATGGAAGCGAAGCGGAAATGTGCGGCAACGGGGGCCGTTGTGCCGCCCGTTTTGCCTATTTAAAGGGGATCGCAGGTCCCTCTCTGAAATTTGAGACATTAGCCGGGATCCTTTCTGCCCGGGTGGATGGGAAAAAAGTGAAACTTGAGATGACTAAACCCTTTGGTCTCAAACTCGATGAAACCATACTCATCGATGGAGAGAAAAAGATTTTCTCAAGCCTTAACACAGGCGTCCCTCATGCCGTTCTTTTTGTGGAAAATCTTGAGAAGTTGGATATCCTTCCGATCGGAAGGGCGATCCGGTATCATTCCTTTTTTGCACCGAAAGGAACCAATGCAGATTTTGTCCAGGTTGAGAAGGGTTCTCAGTTATCCATCCGTACCTATGAAAGAGGGGTGGAGGACGAGACCCTCGCCTGCGGCACAGGGGCGGTTGCTTCGGCATTAATCGCTGCCTTCAAGGGATTGGTAAAATCTCCAGTATCCATTAAGACCAGGGGAGGCGAGGTGTTGGCGGTTTATTTCGAGATCGAGAGCAGAGAGGCAAAAAGGGTTTTCTTTGAGGGAGATGTCCACGTCATCTATGAAGCTGAGATGTGGGAGGAGGCCTATCAATGAAAGAGGTTAAAGCCATTGTCGTTGGCGCAGCCGGGAAAATGGGGAGCCGCATTATTCATATCATTCATGAAACTCCTTCTATAGCACTCTACCGTGCCATCGAGAGACCGGATCATCCGTCCATTGGGAAAGATATTGGAGAAGTCATCGGATTGGGGAAAATGAATATCCCCCTGGAAGGGGATTTGAAGAAGGTCGGAGGCGATGTGATCATCAACTTTACCAATCCTAAAACTTCTATAGAGAATTTAGAGTTGGCTAAAGAAACGGGTTCGGCCATGGTCATCGGTACGACCGGTTTAAGTCCGGACCAGATAGAAAGGATCAAGGATCTTTCAAAAAGCGTCCGGTGCGTTTTCTCACCCAATATGAGTGTGGGGGTGAATGTCATGTTTAGGATTGTTCAAGAGGTTGCTCAGGTGTTGGGTCCGGAGTATGACATAGAAATTTTTGAGGCCCATCACCGTCTTAAAAAAGATTCGCCCAGTGGCACCGCAGCAAAATTAGGAGAGTTAATTGCCAAGGCCATCGGGCGGGATTTTGGCAAGGTTGGCGTCTATGGCAGAAAAGGGATGGTGGGCGAGAGGACGAAAGAAGAGATCGGGATGCAGGTGATTCGGGCAGGAGATATCGTGGGAGAACACACCGTGCTCTTTGGAGGGATCGGTGAACGATTAGAGATTATCCACCGCGCACACAGCCGAGATAATTTTGCCCGTGGTGCCATCCGGGCAGCCCTCTGGGTGGTGAACCAGCCCAATGGTCTTTACGATATGCAGGATGTGTTGGGGTTGAAGGGATAAATTATAAGCTAAGGGGTGTGCCTCGAAAGTTTTACAAAGCGAACATAAAATTTATAGGTAGCTTCCCTCGCTGCCGATAATGAATTTTGGATATTGCTTTTGGATTCAGCAGTTACTAAGGAATCCATAATTGAAAAGACATATTGTTGTAAAAATCTCCCCTAACCCCTCTTTTCCAAAGAGGGGGAATTCCTCCCTTTTGTAAAGGGAGGGTAGGAGGGATTTGGTCTT
>CAZEKS010000373.1:0-3151 GCA_964512795.1 uncultured Syntrophaceae bacterium | reverse complement strand
ATGAGGTTGCAACTTAAGTTGAAGCTTCGTTATTTTCAAGCCAGATATCTTGAGCGAAAGATGGATTCAGCAGGCGAGAACTTTTGTTCTGATGAGGATATCTTTTTTAATTCTAAAATACGGAATATAGAGAGCCCTGATAAGAAGGAGCTCCTACAATATCCAGTGAAGGGTCTCACCCGGATGGACGGATTCATAGGCGCTGCTAAACCACGTCATCTAACCTGGATTCTGCCGAGTATTTTTTTCATTCTCTATCTGTTGACTTTCATAAGTATCGTGCTGTTTGACATTATTGGGCTGTTGTATCCTTAATACATACTAAATGAAATACCATCCCCAATACCTTTTGAATTGAGGAGCGAAAAGGCAGAATCAGAGAAGGCTCTACCTTTTTATTTCCATATTTTCACCCATAATCATCCGCTTTCAGATCAACTTGCTATTGAAGATAAGTGAAGGCGTCAAATAGAACACCTTCTATGAAGTCAACTTCTTACTTCCTCCATCCTACTTTTTTGGATATTTGGTTTCGTAGATGCGTTTCTTGATCTGTCCAATTTGTTTAGTCACGGGAATCTCTTTGGGACAGACCTCTGTGCACTTCCACAGGGTCTGGCAACCTTGTACTCCGTCCTTATGATCCAATAGGGCGATCCGCTCCTCAGAAGCTTCATCCCTTGAATCGAAGAGGTATCGAAAGACCCGGGCTAAAGCAGCAGGACCGACATAGTTGGCTGTCTCCGGATTCTGATTGACGGGACAGGATGCCGTACAGCAGGCGCAGAGGATACAACGGATGGCTTCTTCAAGGAGACGCTGTTCCTCCGGAGACTGCCTTCGTTCCCCTTCAGGCGGAGGAGATTTTGTGATGAGATAGGGCTTGATGGAATTATATTTTTCGAGAAAAGGATCGAGGTCTACGACCAAATCCTTGACCACTTTAAACACGGGAAGAGGTTCGATTAAAACTTCTTCCGTAAAATTCTTGACCAATTTTTGACAAGCCAGACCACAGATCCCGTTGATCCTCATTCCGTCCGATCCACAGATGCCGTGGCCACAAGACCATCGGTAGGAGAGTGTTGGGTCCTGTTCCCAGCGGATCCGGTTGAGGCAATCGAGAAGTCGATCCATGGGATCGGCCTCGACTTCGTAGGTCTGGTAGTAAGGCTTCTCGTCTTTGTCCGGATCAAAACGGAATATCTTCAGTTTAATGAGCATATATCTCCCTCTTTCCCCCTGAAGATGCGAAAAAATTCGAGGAGTCGGTCGGGCAAGGATATCTCCAAAGTTTTACAAATGCGATCATTTGAGCGAGTAAGGGTAACAGAAGTCTGTAAGTATTCAACATGTATCAAAGTTTTTCATCGTCAGTAGTTATCGTGAAGAGGTACCGCTGTAAAACTTTTACGACATCCCTGCCCGCCCTTTGCAAGGGGGACAATTTTTTCACAGCTTCCCTTTATAAAAGGGGGAGCTGTTGCCCCTCCCTTTGAAAAAGGGAGGATGGGAGGGATTTAAAGGTTGTCTCCCTTTATCAATAGACCCTTGCTTCAGGTTGGAATCGGGTGATCTTCACCGGTTTATACCTCACCTCCGGCCCTTTCGGGGTGTGAAAAGTAAGAGTATGTTTTAGAAAATATCGATCTGCCCGCGATGGGAAATCCTCCCGGTAGTGGGCTCCCCGGCTTTCCTTTCGATGGAGGGCACTATATAGGATCACCTCCGAGAGCTCAAGCTGATGGCCCAGTTCGATCGCCTCCATCAATTCATAATTGAAAACCTTCCCCTTGTTCACAATCCCAATCTCTTTGTAACTTTTTTTCAGATTTTGGATCTCCTCCATCCCTTTTTTCAAACCATCCTCATCTCGAAAGACCGAACCATAATCCATCATCACAGACCGCATCCTTTTCCTGAGTGGATCGATTTTCTCTTGACCCGGATGATTCAATAATCGGGCGATTTTCTCTTCCGATGACTTCAGGGCATCCGTCGACATGGATGGGGGATCAGCCTTTTTAATCCTTTCCTTCATCGCCAACCCGCTTCTCCGGCCAAAGACGAGGAGATCGAGGAGGGAATTGCAGCCAAGTCGGGTCGCGCCGTGAACCGATACGCACGCACATTCTCCTGCTGCATACAATCCCGGCACGATCGAACCCGTCTCATCGGCCAACACCCTTCCATCAACGTCTGTAGGAATGCCTCCCATCATATAATGGCAGGTGGGCGCCACCGGAACGGGATCGTAGACCGGATCAATTCCTGTGTAGATTCTGACAAAAGAGGCAATTTCCCAGAGTTTTTCCTGAATCTTTTGCTCTCCAAGATGCGTGAGGTCGAGATGGACATAATCCTTTCCGCCAATCCCCCTCCCCTCCCGAATCTCCATGAGAATGGCTCTGGAGACGACATCTCTTGCCGCCAGATCCTTTACGGTGGGAGCATATCGCTCCATAAAACGCTCGCCCAACTGGTTTCGCAAGAGTCCCCCCTCGCCTCTTGCTGCTTCGCTCACCAGGATGCCTAAAGGATAAAGGCCTGTGGGATGAAACTGGACAAATTCCATGTCTTCGAGAGGAATTCCCAAATGGTAGACTAAGCTGAAGGCCTCTCCGGTGGTCGCATTGCCATTGGAGGTCGTCCTGTAAATTTTCCCACACCCTCCGGTGGCCAAAAGAACGGCTTTGGCCTGAAGGAGATGAAGCTCTCCCGTGGCGAGATCATAGGTCACTACTCCCACACATCTTCTTTTGTCCATGATCAGGGAAAGGAGGTAGTGTTCAGAATAGAATTTCGCCTGATGCCGTAGGCACTGGTCGAAGAGGGTGTCGAGAACGACCCTTCCGGTATGGTCTGCGGCATAGCAGGCCCTCTTTATGGGTTTCTTGCCATAATCACGGGTATGACCGCCGAAGTTCCGTTGGGCGATCTTCCCCTCGGCAGTGCGACTGAACGGCACTCCCATGTGTTCCAATTCATAGATGGCCCGCGGCGAATCCTTGACCAGGATCTCGATGGCATCCTGATCTCCCAGGTAGTCGCCTCCCTTGACGGTGTCATAGAAATACCATTCCCAATGATCCTCCTCCTCATTGCCGAGAGGAGCAGTGATCCCTCCCTGGGCCGCTCCGGAATGGGATCG
>CAZEKS010000372.1:0-3160 GCA_964512795.1 uncultured Syntrophaceae bacterium | reverse complement strand
CATTCCAGCATTCCATTTTTCCAGAATATTGGGCTACAGGTGAAATTTCATGCAGCGGCTTTTCATGAACATTTATCGAAGACTCTATAAGGCTTATGGTCCCCGAAACTGGTGGCCAGGAGAGACTTCCTTTGAGGTGATGGTTGGAGCGATCCTCACACAAAATACCTCCTGGAGGAACGTGGAGAAGGCGATTCAGAAACTGAAAATGAACGGGGTATTAAATCCAGAAGGGATTCACCAACTCAAAAAATCACAGCTGGCCTTACTGATCAGATCATCAGGTTATTACCGAGTCAAAGCCGATCGATTGAAGTCGTTTGTAGACTTCTTATTTGAAGAATATGGCGGGGATTTAAAGAGAATGAAGAGAGGGAGACTGGCAGATCTGAGGGAAAAACTTCTCGGGGTCAAGGGAATCGGACCCGAGACAGCAGATAGCATTCTCCTTTATGGACTGGAGAAGCCTATTTTCGTTGTCGATGCTTATACCAACCGGATCCTTTCACGACACGGGATGATTTCAGAGAAAGCCTCCTATGAAGAAGTCCAGAAACTCTTTATGGATCATCTTTCTCCTGATAAAAAATTATTTAATGAGTACCACGCCCTCTTCGTTCATCTGGGGAAAACCGTGTGTGGAAAGAGTCCAAAATGTGATATCTGTCCATTGAAAGGGATAGAGCAAAGAAAGATGGGGAGAGGGTAGCGATGTAGCGCCCTCATTTATTGAGGGCGCTAGTGTAGTGAATCTAACGCTTCTTTACATTAATATCCTAGGCCGTCATTCCCGCGAAGGCGGGAATCCAGCCCAAAAACACTGGATTCCGGGTCAAGCCCGGAATGACAAATAAAGGAAAGAGATTTCTGAATAACTACACTAGCAGATGACGTCGGCAATAAATGCCAACGCTACAAATCTCATCGTTTATGGCTCATGGTTCATCGTAGAAATATGACTTATTGGCAGAAAGAGATTCGAAGTCTGATGGGAAAAGCGATCCACCGTTATGGTTTGATCCAGGGGGGAGACCGCATTCTGGTGGGGGTTTCCGGCGGAAAGGATAGCCTGACATTGCTCCACCTCCTCCATGAGCGAAGCAAACGAGTCCCCATCCATTACGAACTCATACCGGCTTACATTGACCTCGGCTTTGGTTCCGGGCGGGCCGAGATCCTGAGGAATTTTTTTGAAACAAAAAGACTCCCTTACCACATCGAGTTCACCGATATCGGGAGAAAAGCGAACAGCGCAGAGAATCTAGAAAACCCCTGTTTCCTCTGTTCCTGGGAAAGGAGAAAACGCCTCTTCCATCTTGCTCATCGTATCAAATGCAACAAGATCGCCCTGGGCCATCACCAGGACGATATCATCGAGACCCTTCTTCTTAATATTTTCTACAGCGCTGAGATCAGCACCATGCTTCCCCTTCAAACCCTCTTTAAAGGGAAGATCACCCTGATCCGACCTTTGGCTCTTTTGGAAGAAAAGAAAATTGAGAGATTTGCCCGGGAAACGGGATTGCCTTTTGGCCCGAGCGGTTGTCCGAGTTCTGGAAAGACGAAAAGAAAAGTGGTCAAAGACTTCATTGAGACTCTAAGCAAGAAAGAGCGTCGGGTCAAAGGAAATATCTTCCGCTCTCTCTCCAATATCAAGTTAGACTACCTATTGCTTTCTCTTTGATACGCGTAAGGTTTTTGGGCATTAACTATCTCGCCTCTATCAAGGTAGCACTTCCATCGGTCGTTATCTTCTTACTGGTGGCCGGTGGAGTTGAAATCTTTTTCTCTTCCTGAGGTAAAACCATGCGTTAAGCCCGCATAGCAAAAGCGTGAAAAAGAGAATAAGAGTACGAGAAAGTTCAATATATACTATTTTTTCTACGTAATGGATGATGAACGAACCAGTATAAGTCAGGGTAAAATCGTGTTTCGATCTCAACCACACTTCAAGATGGGTGAGAGGACAGTACCAATCAAATACCTGAATGACGAAAGCAAAGACAAGGCCGGAAAGATGGAAAATCTTTACAACCTTATTCTTGACTCCCCAAAAGGCGCCGAAAAAGAGAAAGACGATCCAGAGAAAATGGATCAACACCACGCTATCCGCAAGAATCTTGTAGAGCATTTCCTTAGACCGTTCCCATGCGGGATGATTTTACAGTTTATCACAGGATGGTGTTCTTTCAAAGAATAGGTATGAGAATAGAAGGCTCTGCCGTGAACCTAATAGGAGCGGACAAAAGGTGTGGATATAGAGGTCAAAGTGACAATATGGTCTTGTCCAAAGACCGGATTAACCGTCCATCGAGTCGTAAAGGAGTTCAATAACCTTAACCTTTTACGGCTGGGTTCCTTTCATCTTGCGATTCTCTTCCTCTCGCAGCGCGCGCCGGAGGATTTTTCCGATCATGCTCTTGGGCAATTCCGTACGGAACTCGACCTCGGACGGAACCTTGTACGGCGTGAGCCGCTCTTTGAAATAGGCGATAAATTCTTCCGGCGTCGCCCTTTCGCCATCCTTGAGAACGATGTAGACCTTGATGCGCTCTCCTTTACGCGGATCAGGGATGCCCACGGAGATGCCCTCCTTGACCTTGGGGTGTTGATAGGTCAGCTCGTCAATCTCGCGCGGAAAGACGTTGAACCCGCCAACGATGATGAGGTCCTTCTTGCGGTCGGTAATGTAAAAGTAACCATCCTCGTCCACGTAGCCAATATCTCCCGTGTGGAGCCAGCCATCCACAATTGTCTTTTGGGTTTCTTCCGCATTTTTGTAATAGCCAAGCATCACGGTGGGACTTCTGAGAACAATCTCGCCCAACTCGCCCGGCGCAAGATCGTGGCCGTCGTCGAGGCTGACGATTTTGACATCCACATCGGGAAACGGGATGCCGATGCTGCCGACCTTGTGCATTCCCTGGTAGGGATTCGCCATGATGGCCGTCACCGCTTCGGTGAGACCGTAGCCTTCGATCATTCGTCCCCCTGTCTTGCCCGCGGCCTTTAGGCTAGCCTCAAACCCCTCCTTGATGGCGCGGGTCAGCGGCGCTGCGCCGACAAAGATTCCTCGCAGGCTGCTGAAATCGTAGCGGTGAATGCCCGGCAAGTTGCTCAACTGCACAAACATCGTCGGTACGCCGATAAAGAAGGAGGG
>CAZEKS010000371.1:0-3166 GCA_964512795.1 uncultured Syntrophaceae bacterium | reverse complement strand
TGGGCGCCGTCATCACGATGGTGACCATCGGCGGGGGTGCCACTGTGCAGGTCAGGCAACAGATTGCAAGCATGGGCAGTAACCTGCTCATGGTCACTCCTGGGAAAAGACTTGGTCCAGGGCAATCTTCCGACACCGTTTTGTTCAAGGTGAGTGATGGAGAGGCTATTCTCAGGGAGGTCAGCTCGATTGCTGCCGTGGCTCCGGTTTCTTCCAAAAGCCTCCAAGCCGTATTCGGTAACGAAAACTGGTCAACCACAGTAACAGGAAGCGATAATAATTATTTCAGGGTGACGAACAGATCCATCAGGATAGGTCGGCAATTCAGCGACAGTGAGCTACGCAGCGGTGCGGCTGTGTGCATCGTGGGTGAGACCGTAATCAAGAAGCTGTTCGGCGGACAGGAATCTTTTGGGGAAAAAATTCGTCTCGAAAAACTCTCGTTTCAGGTGATTGGTATCCTGGAAGCCAAGGGGCAGAATACCATGGGCATGGACCAAGACGATATCGTTGTAATCCCATTGCGTACATATCAACGGCGCATTTCCGGTAAGCAGGATGTCGCGATGTTTCAGGTCTCGGTTCAGGAGGGGGCCTCGACCGATAAGGCCCAGAGGGATATTCGGTTGTTGATGCGGGAGAGGCGTCATCTATCTCCAAGCGATGACGATAACTTCAATGTGATGGATATGAAGGAGATCGCCAAGATGCTTACCGGCACCACGCAACTGCTTACGGCTTTGCTAAGTGCCGTAGCTGCCGTGAGCCTCCTGGTAGGTGGAATTGGCATCATGAATATTATGCTCGTGTCGGTTACGGAGCGGACCCGCGAGATCGGTATCCGGCTCGCCATTGGCGCTCTCGAGAGTGAAGTGCTCATGCAATTCCTGGTGGAAGCGGTTGTGCTCTCTTCATTCGGCGGATTGATCGGGATTGTGCTGGCCCTGGGTGGATCCTTCTGGCTCGCAAGTGTGTTACGAGTACCCTTCGTCTTCAACGCGGGCATCGTCGTTGTCGCCTTCCTCTTCTCGGCCGCGGTGGGCGTGATTTTTGGTTACTTCCCAGCACTGAAAGCGGCCCGGCTGGACCCCATCGAAGCACTACGCTACGAATAATATATGAAATTCCCAAGTCGGGATTTGGGAGGTAAAATCTCATTTGACAAATCTCTACAAATAAAATTATTATATCTTTTAAAAGAAAGGAGAAATTCCGATGAATTTCAAAGTCATATCGCTGTGCCTGCTTCTCGCCCTTAGTCTTACCATTCCTTCTCCTTCGATCACTCAAACCAGAGATCCCAACAAGGTCCATAAGGTAGCCATCCTTCCTTTTATGATTCACAGCCAGGAAAATCTGGATTATCTCCGGGAAGGGATCTATAACATCTTAACCTCCCGAATTACCGTGGAGGAGAGAATCGTTGTCATAGACCGTTCTATTGTGGAACGGGCTCTCTATGAAGTGAGGCCGACACGCCTCGACGAGGCAGCGGCCACCAAGATCGGGATGAAAATCGGAGCCGATTATATCGTTCTCGGAAGCATCACAAAGGTCGGCGATTATATTAGCCTGGACGCCCGCCTGATCAGCATCACCGAGGAAAAACCTCCTCTCAGCGCCTTTACTCAGCACAAAGGCATTGACGATGTGATGGTGAAGATTGGTGATTTTGCACAGGACATCGGATTTAAAATCCTGGGCCGCCGCACCATGATTGGCCGCCCCGGTGAATCCAGACGGGAAGGGGGGGTGATCGAGAGGTTTGACCGTGGGAGCTTAGATTTTAAAAAGAGCCAGACATTCGACTTTGAAATCAAAGGCCTCGACATTGGTGATGTGGATGGAGACAAGAAGAACGAATTGGTGATCATGGATGACCATAACCTCTACCTCTTTAAATACGACGGAGACAAACTGAAGCTTTTTCAGAAAATTGAGACAGGATACCAACACAGCTTCTTAACCCTCGATGTTGCGGATGTCAATCGAAATGGATATGCCGAAATTATCGTTACCGCTGTCGCTGGAGATGACCTCCGATCCTTCATCTTAGAATTTGAAGAAGGAAAATTCAGAAAGATCACTGAAAAGGCGGGCTGGTATTTTCGGGTATTGGATCATCCCAAAGATGGGCCGACGTTGATGGGGCAAAAAATGGGTTCCGATGGCTTATTTACTGGCCCCATCTATAAATTTCTCTGGAAGAAAAAATCTTTTGAGAAGGGGCCCAAGATGCCTTTCCCGAAAGAGACAAATATTTTTGGCCTCGCTCTGGCAACTATCCGAAATAAAGAGACATTAGATCTTATTGTGCTTGATGATTAGGAGCGGTTGAGAATTGTCGCCCCGGATGGAAAGGACCTCTGGACCAGCAAGGAACGTTATGGAGGAGTAACTAATTCCTACGATACCGAAAAGAAGAAGGATATGGACTTCAGTTATGGAAATTCGCCTCCCTGGAGAGTCTATATTCCGGGAAGGATTCTCATTAGAGACCTTGATGGAGATGGATTGAATGAGGTGATTATTAACAGAAATACCACCTCGGGAACGAGACTTTTTGATCGAATTAGATCGTTTGACAGCGGGGAAATTTATAATTTAGTCTGGCAGGAAGGGACCTTAACAACAAATTGGAAGACCAAACAGATCGACGGGTATATCTCCGATTTTCAGGTGAAAGACGTTGACAACGACGGCGAGGCAGAATTAGTCGTTTCCGTGATCGACCTCGGCGGAATCACCACTCGAAAAGGCACGAGTAAAATCTATTTCTACAAGCTCTTTTAAACAAGGAGCACACCGTTTAAGCTCCAAGGAATATCGACAATTCGTTGGAATCGCTAAAGGTTCTGCAGGAGAAATTAAATATCACCTAAATTGAGCGATTTTTTGTTATAAATTACATCAAAAATACTGGATTCCTGCTTGCGCAGGAATGACGACTATCACTTAATGAATGAAAATGTCATTCCCGTGAAAACGGGAATCCAGAAGGGTTTATCTTTAAAAATAGTATCAAGAATCGCTCAATTTAGGTATCCATTGCTACTGGCTAGTGTAGTGCGTCCAACGCTTCTTTCCTTTTGGTTGGCATGTCATGCCGCACTTGATGCGGCATCCAGTCTCTGTTTTTCTGGATTCCTGCTTCCGCAGGAATGAC
>CAZEKS010000370.1:0-3167 GCA_964512795.1 uncultured Syntrophaceae bacterium | reverse complement strand
GCACATAGAGCATCACATTTATCTGAAGAGACTTTTTCGACAGTCTCAACGACTGGAATCACTGAAAACGGCGAGACCCTTAGATATATGTACCAGCCGACTATTCCTGTATTTCAGTCTCTTTATCTTTCTGTTGTTTCTCCTTCCTTGTTTTTAGGTAATGCACCGCATAAAAAATTATCGCTGCCAGGAGGATAAGAAACAAAACCTTGGCAAAAAATGGATGTAAGAAGAAAGAGGAGAGAAACAAAAATGCGGAAATGATAACCAAACTTAGCGGGGTAATAAACTTTGCCAAACTTTTCCTGTACCGGTCGGATTCAGAATCCCATACTTTCCTGAGCCAATTCCTCCGGCGATATAAAGCGTAAAGGATAAGGAGAAGTATGATCAGTTTGATGACGGTAAAGGGTGTATCCTTTATATACGTGACTTCTACGACCAACGTCTCATCGGAGACAATCTGTTTTGCAAAACGGTAGACTTGTCCAATCGTAGGCACTTGAACACGGATCGGCATGACTCCGGTGGTCATGCCACCGGATGCTGCAACTTCATCAAGTTTTGCGCTAAAGCTCATCTCTCTGGATAGCTGTTCGGCAATGACCTCCTGATCGACCGGCAGATTTCTTCCAAACTCACTTTGCAGAGTCCTTTGACTCTCAAGCATCGAACGTGCCTTCTTCCTTTTGTCAGCATCCCTTTCTTTTTCTCCTGTTCTGCCAGGCTCGGGGGCAGCCAAACCAGGGGGAGAGGGATACTGTCTTTTTAGCTCGTTATAATCAACCGTGCGCTTACCTAACCCAAGAAGAGGACTGATTCCCCGGGCTATCTTCTCCTTTTCCATGGTTCCGCCAAAATGAACGAATGAATAATCGAAAGGCAGGTAAATCGACCAGATAACACGGCTCATCATAAGATCGGGGATCGCGAAGGAACTCTTCTTTATCCCAAACCACCCTAACTTTTCGGCCTTCTGAAAATAGATCAATTCCACATCAAATGGGGCAAGACCTCCTTCTGAGCTCTGGCTGCGATTGAGTGGAATTAAAATTTTCTCCTTTTCATTCTTGGTCGGTTTTACTGATTTTCCATCGACATAAGTTCCCCAAAGCTCTGCATCCTTGGGTAAAGTAACCTCCATAAACTGCTTCCAGGTATTTCTCACCGTATAGGTTAGCCTGTGGACCAACTTTCCGTCCTCGGTGAACAGGGTGATTCCAGAGGCACTGTCAACAACCGTACTGATCACGGGCAACTCCTTATGCTTCGTAATATCAAGTACCATTCGGTAAGGATGGCGCAAATATTTGTATGCGAAGATAAGAGGTTTCGCGCTGTAGCTCACCAGCTGGGGCGGAAGTTCAGAAAACGAAGCACGGTCAAGCCCCACCGCTTCCGTAACTTTCGCCTCCGCGCTTCCCTTCATCTCAACAGCGATAACCCCTTTTTCTCTTATCGAGCTAGGGAGAGCAAAACCGTTAAAATCAGCAACAACGGTTTGGTCTTCAAATATTCTCTCAGCCTTGATTCCAAAATCAAACTTGCCCTCCTTAGGTGTTTTCAGTGATACATCAATCATCCTTTGCCCTTTGACTTCCTTTTCCTTCCAGTCGGCAACAACCTGTCCCGTTACATCCAGGATCTGATATTTATCCGGTATCCTCAAGGTAATCCGAGTAATGGTATTCTGAAGAACGTTGATGGAAGCTGTTGCATTAACCCTTAGGGCATCGTCCTCAATTGAGAGAAGCTGCCATAAATCTGCGTATATCTTCGGAGGCCCTTTTTCCGCCTCAGGGATGATGCGACTCCATGCTACACGAACATTCTCCGTGGGTGAAAGAACCGCCTCAATGATGGTGCTATTCCCCTTCTCAATTCTTTTGATGGACGTTGCCGAAGGTATTTCCGGCTGAATTGAGGGAAGAGGTATTTCCAGAGTCAGGCGTATAATGGGAGTCCTTAGTACTGGAAAAGAGATGGATTGAGGCCCTCTCTTAAGATCCGTGGCAATCGTGAAAAGTGCTGTTGCCTTGTGGGACCCCTCCTGAGCTACGGCAACCGAATGATAGCCATTCTTTTCAGTAAGGAGGGCATCTTTTCCATCTAACGTTAACGTTTTAAGAGCTACCTCCTTCCTTAAAAGGGGGACCAAAAGAAAATCTTTCCTTCCACTTCTAGGAAGCACTTCGATATTGAAAGTGGCACTGACCTCGGTAACCTCCTTTTCTACCTTTGCATTATAGTATGCACTTGTTAGTAAAAAATCACCCAGTGCCGGGTCGGTTTTGGGAGGTTCCATCGACTTTAGGAGCTTCTTGAAATCGTCCCTCTTGAGCACCACTTTCCCCTCTTTGACTGCGAAGGGAGGAAGGTCTCTCACCCCGGTTTGCCTGGCAATCGCGGCAAACTCTTCTATATCAAGTGAGATCCTCTCCTCATCCAGATTGAGAAGCTTCTGAAATTTATCCCAAGGCAGTGAGATTTGCCCTGTGGATGGAGGTCCTGGAGATTTTTCTTCAGCCAACAAAGCATCGTGGAAAAAGACAACTAAGATGAAGCTAGTTAAAATAAGAAAAAGACCTTTTCTCATATGTATACCTCCAATAAAATACTTGTGAAGCGTGGCCGCTCGAGTGTCATTGGGATTGGGGGCAGTCTGTACACTTTTTGCAAATTGTTTGTTTAGGCTTCACCTTTTCATTTTCCCGAGTGCACTCCTCCAAGCCAAAGACTACAAGTCGCTCACCGATACTATTATCAAGAGGCTTTTAAAGCATATTCCGTGCCAGAGGTAGACATTTGTAACTTGTTGATTTCAAATAATATTTTGTTAATTGATAAAATACGGGGTGGCCGAAAACTGACCAAGGGACGAAAACAACGGGACATCCTATGTTGTTCCTGTCAAGAGGGAAAATGAAAATTTTTTAAAAATTTTATCTTCTTTAAAAACAGTAGCTTAGAAACCCGTCCTGATTTTGCACACACCTCTCCTGCTGAATCCCACTACGGATTCGTGTTTAACTCGACGAATCTCTCGCCAATGACGAACTCTGAATCTAAGCGTTATCATTATCCGGTATGCCACACACGGGTGGCCACCCATCATCCCTTATCCAGATTCCAAAGTTCAGCGAGAGGCCCTGGATTGTCCCTCACGA
>CAZEKS010000369.1:0-3171 GCA_964512795.1 uncultured Syntrophaceae bacterium | reverse complement strand
GGTTTTGCATGATCAGCCGAAGGAGAAAGAAAACGCCAGATACTTTGTCGAATCACCTCTTTAATAATGTCTGGTCCTTCAAACCACCAAACGCTGCCGACCCAGAGGAAGATCGGGACCAGAAAAAAAAGGATTCCGGGACCCAGAAGGAGTTTCCTGATAGCCACAAAATCCTTTTGGGTGATTAAAAATGCCACAGTGGTTGCAGTGGGTATAGCCACCCCGATGATCCCTTTAGAAAGGAAAGCCCCGGCCATTCCCAGGTAGAAGAGTACAATAAAGAGGAACCTTTTCCTCGATGCCTGATAACCTGCCACAAAGCCGTATAAACTGAGTGCTATAAAGAAGAGAAGCGCTGGATCTACCCGACAATGCCGGTGGTAGGTGATGAAAGCCGGCATCGTCGACAGGATGAATCCCGCTATCAGCCCGATTCGCTCTCCGGCCAGTTTTTTTCCAATGAGATACGTGATGAGAACTGTTCCTGTTCCTAAAAGTACCATGGGAAGAAAAGCAAAAAAATCCGGCAGGTTTTTACTTATTGAAAGGGTGAGGGCAACAGGCCAGTATCCTAATGGAGGGTATTCGAGAAAGTTCTCTCCATTGAGTCGGGGAATCAAGTAGTCCGATGTGACTGCCATCTCCCGGGCAATCCCAGCTACCCTCGGTGAGTCTCGGCCTGAGAGATCAAGTCCCCAAACGGAAAGTAGCAGTAAGGCCAGAGTGAAAATGAGAAGGACCAACCATGCCCGGGAGGACTTCCTCCCAGAATCTTCGAAAAAAGACTGCGACCATATTTCATATTTCAACATAAACTATCTTTCCCCTATTAGGATCAAATTCCCATTCTTCCCATTTTCTTCATATGAAGAGAATCCAGTTTAATCTGTGCTGTCACCGGTTTGACACCAATACCATATCTCTGTTCCCTACGCCTCTTCGTGTTATCAGGTTAAGAGGAAGATCAGTGTATTTCTCGATCAGTCTGTCATAATCATCATATTGAACAAGGCAGAGCACTTTCTCTTTTGAGCGGAAAAGATCGATGACCTCCGCTTCGTTTTCAGTTTCCAAAATGGGAACGATCCCCGTATAGAAATTATATTGAGCGGTCACCGCTGACCCGATATACCCGTACATGACCAGTTTTTCTCCAGGTTTTATCTTCCGCACGATCTCCTGCGAGATGAAGCGGGCAGATTTGTAGGGATTGACCAGCGGAAAAATCACACGAGTCGCAAAAAAGAAACCAATCCCCACCGTGGTCACAAGAAGTATAAAGACAAGCGTTTTATATTTTAGTTTGTGGGCAAGAGATAGAAGAATGCTCGACCCCACGAGAAGAAAGATGAAAGGAATAACACTCCAACGTGGAACATAGGATAGGTATTTTGTTCCCAATCCCGCTCCACTGATAACCATCTTCATCATCTTTGGCGTAGAGGGTCCTACTGAGAAATTGGCTACGATAGGGACTGCATATAGGAATATCCCCGTCAAAAGAAAAATGATGATAAAGAGATAGACCGGGATGGTGACCCAAATCTTCCGGACTGAAAACCGGCCGGAACCTGAGAGATAATCATCCCAGAACCTCCCCACCAGCAATGATGCCGCAGGGTATAACGGGAGAAGATAAACTGCCCTCTTCCCTCTTGAAAAGCTGAAGAAAAGGAAAATTGCAACAAACCAAATGAGAAGAAAGAGAAAACCTCTTGAGATCCCCTCTTTTTTTTCCGAAAAACCATAAACGATGGCTCCCGGAAGAAAGAGGAACCAGGGCAGAAAGTCAACAGAAAAATTGGTGAGATAATAGTAGATGGGCCGTATATGGCTTGAGCCTTTTGCGAAGCGTTCGATGGTATGATGAACCAGTGTCTCGTTGAGGAAATGTTGTCCCCCTTTCAATACAGCGGGAAGATACCAGGATAGGACAATCACAAAACATAGGGCCATTCCTGTCAAAAGCCTCATCCTCTTTATGGCCTCCCAATCCTTTTGGACCAAGAGATAGACTAAGCTTACCATTAGGGGAATAATGAAACCCACCGGCCCCTTTGCCAGAGTGGCTAAGGCCATGCCGATATAGAATCCATAGATTAGCAGGTTTCTTCTATTCCCACTCTTAACCCATTTCCCCCTCACCTCCACCCTCTCCCCTTTGGGGAGAGGGTGGAGGTGAGGGGAGCTATGTTGGTACCAGTGCAAGAAGAAAAAGATTGAAGTTGTCGTAAAAAACGTGAGGGTGGCATCGATATTGGCCCGCGTGGAAAGATAGGCGAATTCAAAGCTTGTCGCCAGAATCAACGCCGAGAGGAATCCGGTTCGTGAGCCATAGAGCTTTTTCCCAAGAAAGAAAGTGAGAAGCACTGTGAAGGTGCCAAAGAGGCCGGAAGGAAACCTCGCCGAAAAAGAGGTAAAACCTTGCCAGAGAAAGGATGAAAGGGCAATCAACCAAAAAAAGAGAGGGGGTTTATCCACATAGGTGTTTCCATTTACGTGCATGAGAATCCAATCCCCTTTACCAACCATCTCTTTAGCGACTTGAGCGTAGCGAGGTTCATCCGGATTCCAGAGGTCCCATCGACCTATCCCAAGCATGAAAAGCAAGAAGCAGAAACCCAGGAGAATAAAGATTTGAACCCCGGGTTGTTGGAATAATTGTCTAAGCTTTCGATGCTCTTTCCCGGGGTATATCTCAGATCTTATTACAGGCATTATTGTCCCTCCATGTCTTACTCAACCATGACTCATAGGCAAAAACTCTTTCCTAATCTCCACGAAAGACACCATCCCCGTCTCGATACAGGGTTAACATTTCAATCGCAAAAGATAAAATATTCCGTTATCCCAGAGGACTTCAAGGACGGAAATTCTTTTCTTCAATTCTTCCACATCTTCTTTATATCGCGTGACGCAATAAAGGCCACCCTTTTCTTCGCAACGTTTGATGAATTCTTCCTGGGATAAAAAATAATGAGATCTCTCATCAGCAGGCAGCTGATCCATACCAGATCTTAGTTCTCCATACCGATCAACTACGGGAGTCCTGATTTTATTATAGAAATCAATTCCATAAAGAGAAACCCCATATTGGTACAGTTCCTGATCGGGAGGAAGCAAGGCATGGATGGCTTTCGAAACAGGGTAGGCAGATCGGTAGGGAGTGAG
>CAZEKS010000368.1:0-3172 GCA_964512795.1 uncultured Syntrophaceae bacterium | reverse complement strand
TATTTTTTTAAAAACAATTATTCCCAGCAGAAAAGCAACCAAGATGTATCAAAACGAACAGGAGGGTTAACATATGAAATATGATAAAGAAGAAAAATCCATTCTTGATGCATACAAAAAAGGAAAAATGACACTTTCTTCTCCATCTAAAAAGGAAATTGATGCAATCAAGGCAACGGCAAAAAATACATTGGTAAAAGACAAACGAATTACCATACGTCTTTATGGTCACGATTATAAAGGTATTCAAAAAAAAGCGATAGAAATGGGTATCCCATATCAAACACTCATTTCCGGTATAATTCACCGATATATCGAAGGAGAATTAATTTCAAAAACAGGATAACAACCCAATCCAACCGACCGCTTTTAGCGGTGGCTGATTTTTACGGTTTGAGGCTGTAGAAAGAGCCAATCTCGCGTGAATGCGGTGAGTTGGAAGAAAATGCAAGCTCTCAGAATGCTCTGTATACGACGACCTCATACTGGGGAAGGGTCAAGAGGCCCTCGAAAACCATCCCTTAATCGTAATGAAGGGGTTTTTCTACAGGCTCGTTATGCGATAACAAAGAAAGATCCCCCAAATACGGAGTTGATAAAACGGTAGTGGTATGATAATATGTAATACAAGGGGTGATAAGAAATGAGCACGGCAAAAGTAGCCATAACGTTAGATGAAAATTTGCTCAAGCGATTGGACCGGCTGGTGAAGAACCGGATTTTCGAAAACCGAAGCCGTGCCATTCAGGAAGCGGTGAGCGAAAAACTGGCACGGTTGGAACGAAACCGGCTGGCAAGAGAGTGCGCCAAATTGGACAGAAAATTTGAGCAAACCATGGCCGAGGAAGGTCTGTCGGTTGAGGTAGGGGAATGGCCCGAATACTGAGAGGCGACATCGTGTGGGCCGACCTTAACCCTGTGCGGGGTCGTGAGCAAGCAGGCCAACGACCAGTGTTGGTGATTAGCCAGGATGTTTTCAATGAGCATTCCGGCACAGTGATAGCAGTCGCCTTAACAGGCCAGCCTCAAAAGGCCGCTTTCCCTTTGACTCTTGAATTGTCGCACCCTCAACTTCCGAAGAAATCATGGGTCAAAATCAGCCAAATCAGGACGCTTTCCATTGAACGGCTGGGGGAAAAAATAGCGAGGGCCTCGGCTGAAGAATTGAACCTTATCGTTGAAGGTTTGAACGAGATAATCGGCGCATAGCAAGTCAAGAGGGAAATGCCTAAAAGCCGCTGCTGGGTTGGAAGAAAATACGACCTCTCAAGATGCTCTGTATACGACGATCTCATGCTGAGAGGAGTCAAGAAACCCCCCAAAACCACCCCCTAATCGTAATGGTGGACTTTTTCTACAGGCTCGTTATGCTGTGGGTTTTCGCTCTTTCAGAATCTCTTGGTGCAATTCTCTAAAATTCTTTGGAGAAATGGTATTAGACCTTCTCACCAACTTTGCGGCTGAGGCAGGGCAGGAGACGGCAAATACTCCACAACCGATGCACCAGTCCATATCAGTGAGAGGGAAATCACCTACCATCTTGACCACATTTACAGGACAAAAAAGCGGGCTCCCGGCGAGCTTTATGTTTGGTACATAGACAAAGAAAACGAGAAATGCTATTATGTGGTTGAGGTGATTGAACATGGCTAACACGTACACGGCGGTGACAAAGCAGGACGGCGGATGGTGGATTGGATGGATTGAGGAAGTGCCGGGGGTGAACTGCCAGGAGCGCACCCGGGAGGAGCTGCTCGTCAGTTTGCGTACCACACTGGCGGAAGCTCTCGAACTCAACCGTCAGGAAGCAATTCAGGCTGCGGCCCCTGATTATACCGAGGAACTGGTTACCCTATGAAGCGCACGGAATTGCTCAGGCACCTGCATGAGCAAGGCTGTGTCTTCATTCGTGAGGGCGGGAGTCACTCATGGTGGAGCAACCCGCAGCAGAATCGACGTTCATCCGTTCCCCGTCACGCCGAGATCAACGACAAGCTTGCTCGAAAGATCTGCAAGGATCTCGGAATCCCTTTCACAAGATAAGCACTGAACTCGTCGCTACCGGACGGCTGATAGCCGCCGCTGATTTCAACCTTATGCTGCAGGTTTTCTTTCTTTCAAAATCTCGCGGTGCAATTCTTTAAAGTCCTTGGGCGTGAACAAACAAAACCGGAATGATGGAATACTGGAAGATTGGAATGTTGGGTAAATCCTCTTCCTGTGGTCTTCCTTCTTCTCATTGCTCCATTAATCCATTATTCCACTATTCCATCTTTACCTTATGTTTATTCCATCCTCAACGATTCCACGGCATCCATTTTGGCAGCCCGCCGGGCGGGGATGAAGCCTGCGCCGATGGAAGTGAACATCACGATTAACCAAGATTCTATTAGACTCCGAAGAGGAATGGAGAACTGGATTGTCCATCCAAAAGACTGTTTATTGATGACGTAGATGAGAAGAATGGAAAGGAGAAAACCACAGAGGAGGCCGAAGATATGGCTGAAAAAACCGATCATCCCAGCCTCGATCAGCGTAGTCTTCTCAACCTGTCTTCGAAGTGCACCCACGGCCCGGACAATCCCTATATCCCGCTGCCTTTCGATGATCAGGGAATTTAAAGAATTGATGATTCCAAGAATGGCCACGATGATGGCGATAAATTCAAGGGCATAGGTGATGGCAAAGGTTTGATCAAAGACCTTCAGAACCTCATTTCGCAATTCACGATGGGAGACCACAAAGAGGCGATAAGGCTTTGAATATCTTTCTCGAATGATCTCCTTGAAGGATTCTTGAGAGACTCCTTCCTTCAGATAGATGCCAGCGCTATGGAGCGTCTCGTCATTCCACAGCGATTGAAAGAGTTTTTTCTCTAATAAGACCATTCCCCAATCCGAGGAATAATCATAGAAGACTCCCGAAATGAAAAATTCCTTTTCACCCTGCGGTGTGTTGAGTTTAATCCGGTCTCCGGCCTTCACCTGATGTCTGAGAGAGAAACTCTCTGTGACGAGAACGGCTTGACCAGCGGCGAACTGCCGGAGAATGGCCTGAGGGCTTCCTCGAGTGAAACGAATGGTCTTCATGTTAAGAAAGACCTCTCCATCCACAGAGGCAATCAGGGCAGGCTGGCCTTGATATTCCACCTCCAGCGCCCTGAAGGAATCCA
>CAZEKS010000367.1:0-3174 GCA_964512795.1 uncultured Syntrophaceae bacterium | reverse complement strand
GAGACCGGGGTGGTTGGAAACGACCACGCACGATCCATCGAAGGGTTTCCCTTTCGGCTCCCTGGCCTTGAGTAGCCCGCACCCTCTGAGCAAGAAGAGCCACAAGCTCACGAGGATGCGGACGGTCCACTGCATCCTGTAAGGCTGGGGTCCAAGGATTCTGTCGAGGACCCAGAGGATCGGAAGAACGATCAGGAGTTCGATGAAGATGCCGAGGAGAAACGCGCCGAAAAGAGCGAACATGAAGAGACCTTTCATACTGCGAAAGAATATCTCAGACATGCGAATCGTCCTTTTGAGGGCGTTCTGTGAGAAACGCGATGCCCCATGAACCCGGACCCACATGGGCAGCCGTGGTAAGAGATAAGGGTTGCAGGATGATTGTGGCTAGAGGAAATCTGCGCTCTATCTCCGGTTTGATCTCCCCCTCAAGCCACTCCTTGTTGTCTGAGTACTCGAGAAGCAGAGTAGCCTTTTGATCTCTTAGAATGTTTTGCTCAAGACGACGGAAGGCAAACTTCACCTGATCCTTGATGTTTCTCACCACCCCGATCTGCCGAGCTCCGTCTGGATAGGGGCTCACAATCGGT
Organism: uncultured Syntrophaceae bacterium; assembly: GCA_964512795.1. Taxonomy (GTDB): domain Bacteria; phylum Desulfobacterota; class BSN033; order BSN033; family UBA1163; genus UBA1163. The sequence goes on along the minus strand of CAZEKS010000367.1, from coordinate 2,584 downwards.
TTGATATGAAGGACATCGCCAAAAAAGGCGCCCGTCTTTGACATCCGGCCGCCGGCAGCTAAGAATTGCAGCGTGTCAAGGAAGATATATTCCTGTACATTCTGAATCGCGCCCCTGACAAAGGCGATGACTCCCATCGGGTCGCTGACGGTGAGGGAAAGTTCGGCCGCAGCCCTTGCTAATAGGCCGAGCTTGCCGGAGGCTACCCCTGTGTCAATGATGGTCATCCGGTCTTTAGGATCATTCTCAGCCTTCCATTTGATGGCCACGTCGTAATTACTGGTGTAGAAGGAGCCTACACAGAGATAGAGGACCCGGTCGTGGAATTTCATGACGTTGTTATAGCACTCATGTCGTTCCACGGCTGAGGCTTGGCCCGTGGAGACCTTGGCCCCGGCTTTCATGGCCGCAAAGAGCTGGGAAGGGACCACGTAGGTCTCAGGGAGAAAACGATTCCCGACGGCGATGTAACTGTTGAGGAGAGTGATTCCAAGGCTCTGAGCCAGATCCCTCGTGATGGAACCGGCAGCATCCGTCATGATATGGATGGCCTGGTTTTTCCTGGGTTCACTGAACCGAAAAGTCTGTTCAGCAAGGTCATCTTCAGCCCAGCTCAGAATGGCTCCGATGGCGGTGAGGTCTTGCCTTACCCTCTCTCTGTCCATGGCATGGAGGTGTACTTTGAGGCACTCGCCGTTGGGCATGGCGACTACCGATTCTCCCACATCCATGATGTGTTTGATGACTTCCTGCTCTTCATGTTCGATCTTGAGCAATACATCAAAGCAGTAACCCTGGTACTTCCGGTCCTGCCAGGTCCCTGAGAGGTTGAAGGAATCCTTCAGATCGTCAGTGAAGAGGGAAGGCCTGACCGCACGGCCCGCCAGAGTATTCAACAAGGGATCGAAGAAGACGAGCATGCCGAGGGCCCCTGCGTCCACCACCCCTGCTTTCTTGAGTTCGGGCAGTTGCTCCCTGGTATTTCTCACCGTCTCTTCCATGTCATGGATTATTGACTCCACCCATTTTCCTGTCTCTTCAGGAGGAGTCCTTTTCAAGGATGTGACGAGGGTATCAAACAAGGAAATCATGGTTCCTTGTTGAGAGTTGGGAACCGCCTGGTATGCGAGATTACGGCCGGCCTCGGCCGATGCGGGCAGGGACGATAAGTCCTTGCAAGTGAGGAACCCGGCAAGGAAGCCGGCGACAATGTTTCCGGAGTTGCCCCTGGCCGAGAGCAGGATTTCCCGACTCAGAGAATCGGGATCTCCGTTGATATTCCTGCAAGCGCCCAGGGTAATGACGAGATTGCGGCCGGTGTCACCGTCCGGCACCGGGTAGACATTGATCCGGTCAAGGATATCGGCCCAAGCCACAATCCTCTCATAGCCCACGGCAAGGGCATTCATAAGGGTATGGTACATATCGGATCCTTCAACTCCTATTCTTCCCGATGAATGGATTCTCTTTTATCATCATACTGTGAGGATCGAAAGAAGGGCTCAAAGATGTACCACTGGAAAGGGTGCTGGCGCACCATCTCTTCCAGAGCATTAGCGTATGCCTGCGCGCTCGCCTGAAGGGCCGTGCTTCGTTCGGAACGGGATGGGGCCTTCACCTCCCTTGGAGCAGACATAATGATCAGGTGTTTTCCTTTTTCAACTCGAAAGGTGAACATCGTGAAGAGGGGCGCTTTTGAAACCAGGGCTAGAAGATGAGGCCCTGCGGGGAGGCCCACCTCATGGTCAAAGAGACGCACGGGTAGACGTGAGCGCTGTTCGGTCCAAACAAGATCCCCGGCGACAGAGACGAACCCCCCTTCTCTCACGAACTTGATAGCCTCTACCCCGCCGAAGAGAAAATCCTCCCGTGCTGTGACCACCTGAATATGGATTCCCCGAGCCTTCATGGCTTCGCGCTGATCGTGTGCCACCTGTTTTGCTTCCTTTTCGCCCATGATCAGGAGGAGCTTGAGCCCAAGTTCTCGAAAGGCGTGGGCTGCAATCTCGAAACTGCCCAGGTGGGACATCAGGATAATTCCCCCGCTCCCTCTTCTTGCCACCTCCAGGAACCCTTCTTTCCCTTGCGTGGAGGTGGTTACCCCTTTCTTTCTATCGATTTCAATCCGCTCCACAAAGGTGGCTGCATAGGAGTGAAACTGGCGCCAGGTGCAATAGAGATAGTACCATAGCGTTCTGTTGGGAAAGATGACTTGATAGAGGCGGATACTTGATCTCCTCCTCGAAGAACGAAACAAGAAATATCCTGTGGCGATCCACCAGGCGAAGAACCGGATGGGCCAGGAGCCCAGGAGAAGAGAAACCCTGATGACCGCCTGATGAATGAAAGCCTTCATCATTCTCCCTTAGCCCGTCTGAGCCTCTCGCCTTAATGCCCTTTTCAGGATTTTCCCCGCCGGATTCCGAGGGATCGCATCGCGAAGGAGGATGGCTTTGGGCACCCTGTAGTCGGGCATGTTCTCCTTGCAGTAGTTGAGGAACTCCTCTTTGTCCCCTTGCATGGCTTCTTGCAGGACAATCACCGCCAGAATGGCCTGCCCCTTGATCCGGTCAGGAACACCGAT
>CAZEKS010000366.1:0-3178 GCA_964512795.1 uncultured Syntrophaceae bacterium | reverse complement strand
GGCTGTGGCAGGTCCGATGGCACATACTTTAAGAGACGACGGGAGACGATAACGCTTCCCTTTTTTTCTCAGCCTTTGCCAGAAAAAGTAAACTCCGTTGGCGCTGGTAAAGAGTATCCAGTCATAAGACTTCAAGCGGTCGATGGCCTGGTCAAGTTCCTTCCATCGGACCGGAGGAACGATCTCGATGGCGGGGAATTCGATGACTTCTGCCCCCAATTTTTTAAGCCGGGTCGCAAAATCACCCGACTGCTCCCGGGCTCGGGTGATCAGAATTTTCTTTCCAACGAGGGACTTCTTATTCATTGTTTTTAGACAGAAATCGCAGGGCCTGATCTCCGATAAACCTCATCCAGAATTTCTTTTGCGCCTTTGCCCAGTAGGATCTCCGCCAATTCGACCCCGAGCGACTCAGCTTTCTCGATAGGTCCTTCTAAATGATGTCTGATGAGCCTCTTCCCGTCTATCGTTCCAATTAGCCCATCGATGTGAAGGGTGGCTCCGAAGATTCGGGCAAAAGCAGCGATAGGGACTTGGCAACCTCCTTCCAATTTCTTAAGGAAGGCCCTCTCCGCGGTAATGGCGATGGATGAATCTTGATTGTTGAGAAATCGGATTTGACCCTCCACCTCCTTATCATCCATTCTCGTCTCGATTCCCAACGCCCCCTGACCGATGGCGGGGAGAGAGATCTCTGGAGGAATGATTTCTGTGATTCTTTCTTCAAAGCCTAGCCTTTTTACACCTGCAAGAGCCAGGATGATTGCATCTAAGTTCATCGTTTTCAACTTCTTGAGTCGCGTATCCAAATTTCCTCTCAGAGGAATGAGTTCAACGTCGCTTCTGAAATGAAGCAACTGGGCCTGCCGTCTCAGGCTGCTTGTGCCAATCTTTGCGTGTTGAGGAAGATCTTTTAGCGTCTTCCCATCCTTTGAGATGAGGACATCTCGAGGATCCTCCCTTTTTGTGATCACCGAGAGATGCAGACCTTTTGGAAATTCAGTGGGGACGTCCTTGATGCTATGAACGGCGAGGTCGATCTTTTTTTGCAGGAGTGCTTCCTCGATTTCCTTGACGAAAAGACCTTTCCCTCCGATCTTCGCTAACGGGGCGTCCTGAATTTTATCTCCCGTGGTTTTGATTTTGATGAGCGTGATGCGGAGATCAGGATGGGTCTGGGCCAATTGATCCTTCACCCAATTCGCCTGAAAAAGAGCGAGTTGACTTCCGCGGGTCCCGATGTTGAGTTCAGAAGGTATCTTCGAGATGGGATTCCTCCTTTTCTTTCTCCTCTTCGAATTTTTCCAAGAATGTTTCTAATGATTTCTCCGGCAGTCCAAAGAGAGCATGGAGGGCATCGAGATAAAGGTCAGCCATCGCCTCCTCATTGCTTTGCTTGAGAAGGGTGATTGGCGCGTGGAGAATCTTATTAATGATGGCGGAAGTGAGGGCCTCCAAAGATTGTTTCTCCTTCTCAGATAGGTTGGGGTGGAGGGAAAGGGTTTTTTCCAACTCCTTCTTCCTGATCTCTTCAAACTTTTTCCTCAAGGCGACAATGGTAGGGGTGACATCGAGAGATCGATACCAGTTGACGAATTTCGCTACCTCGTTTTGAACAATCGCTTCCGCTTTATGGGCCTCTATCTCGCGGTCTTTCATGTTTTCATTGGCTACTTTTTGAAGATCATCGATATTGTAAAGGTAGACATTTTCAATATCACCGACTTTGGGTTCGATATCCCGGGGGTCAGCGATATCAATAAAGAAGATCGGTTTCTGTCTCCGATCCTTGATGACCTTCGTAATCTGTTCATGTCGGATTAGGTATTGGGGTGAATTCGTAGCGCTGATGACAATGTCCGCTCTTTTCAAACCTTGTGCCATGTCTTCAAAGGGGATGGCTTCGCCCCTAAATTCCTGAGCCAGTGAGGCAGCCCGTTCATCAGTGCGGTTGGTCACCAGAATTTTGTCTACTCCTACAGAGACGAGGTGTCGGGCGGCTAATTCGCACATCTCTCCTGCTCCAATGAGCAAGACGGTTTTCTTTTCGAGGATTCCAAAGATTTTTTCAGCCAACGCGACCGCAACCGAACTGACGGATATCGCACCGATGATGATCTTCGTCTCGGTTCTCACCCTTTTTGCCACATGAAAGGCCCGATGAAGAAGTCGATGGAGGATGAGACCCGAAGTTTTAACCTGTTGGGAGAGATCATAGGCATCCTTGATCTGGCCTAAGATTTGGGGTTCTCCTAAGACCATTGAGTCGAGGCTGGAGGCGACTCGAAAAATATGCCTCACCGCCTCTTCTCCAACATAAGCATAGAGACTTTTTTCGAATTCCTTCAAAGGAATGCCATGGTATTGAGAGAGAAATTCCTTCAGATCAAGAATGGCTTTTTCTGTCTCTCGTGTGGCCGCATAGACCTCTACCCGATTACAGGTGGAGACGATCATATTTTCCTTGAGAGAAGGAAGGGTATGGACCTTGTATAAAGCGTCTTCTAGCTTATCTTCGGGAAAGGCGAGGCATTCCCGAATCTCAATAGGTGCTGTTTTATGATTTAATCCGACGACGAGGAGTTCCATCTGTATAAAGAAAATAAAAGTTTTGTATAAGGGTTAGCCGGTAGCGGAGAAAAACCGGTGGTCGTTGTCGAAGCTAGTATCGAATCTCGTTTTCAGACACTTGATGCTCGAGCTTCTATTTTCGAGTTTCTTGCTTCGATACGAGCATCGTCTCCGCTAAACGATATTTCCTTTAACCTTAAACCAAATGGGCCCTGCACCATATTAGGTACAGGGCGAGCTTCGTAACCTTAACCTAATAACCCATTACATCGATCGAGGGTAACGAATTCGTCATGAAAGATTACCTCAATACCATTTCCATCAACCCTACCAGTTCGCATAGGTATGGAGTCCGGGGAGAAGGAGGTTCACGCCCAAGAATGTGAAAAGGACAGCCAGAAATCCTACAATGGCCATCATCGCTGCCTTCCGTCCCCTCCATCCAACTGTCAGACGCTGGTGAAGCAGTGCCGCATAGAGGAGCCAGGTGATCAGAGACCATGTTTCTTTAGGATCCCAATTCCAGTATCTTCCCCAGGCATATTCTGCCCAAACAGCGCCTGTGATGATCCCCAGGGTCAATAGGGGGAACCCAAATTTGAGGGAC
>CAZEKS010000365.1:0-3183 GCA_964512795.1 uncultured Syntrophaceae bacterium | reverse complement strand
GCTCACCAGAAAAGAAATTAGCCTTCTCGGCCACGGAGGCTTCTGCCAAAATTGTCACCCATGCCACTTCCCCAATTGCCCCTTTGGAAAGGGATAAATTCAACTTAAGGAAAGGAGTTCCTGCGATGGCTTTTGAAACAATTCTCATCGAGAAGAAAGACCAGGTAGGTCTCGTCACTCTAAACCGTCCACAAAAGTTCAATACTTTTAACACCCAGTTGGCCGAAGAACTCAACGTTGCTTTGCGCCAACTGGATGAAGACGCCGAGGTCCGGGTCCTCATCATCAAAGGAGCGGGGAAAGTCTTTTCAACAGGGATCGATCTGAGTGAATTTCACGCGAAAAAACCTTCCGAGTACCACAGGTGGCTTACCCTAATGGACCAGATGCATCTCACTATTGCTTCCATGGAGAAACCGGTGATTGCGATGGTTCATGGATATGCGGTGGCTAACGGAGCTGGACTGATGGCTGCAGCGGACTTTGCGATTGTGGCGGAAGGGACCCAGATCGGGACGACGGCGATTAATGTGGGATTGCTCTGTACGGGACCGATCATCCCCATGAGTTATTCCCTTGGTAAGAAGAAAACTCTGGAGATGCTTTTGAGCGGAGACATGATTGATGCAAAAGAGGCGGAACGATTGGGATTGGTGAATAAAGTGGTACCGGCTGAAAAGTTGGAAGAAGAGACCCTTGCTTTTGCTAAAAAACTCATCGCCAAAAGTCCTCTGGCCATCCAAATGGGAAAAAATTTCTACTACCAGATGATCGATATGCCTTTCCGCCAAAGGTTTGCCCTCAACAGCGAGATCATGACAAGGTTGTCCACTACGGAGGATGCTCTTGAGGGAATTAATGCCTTTATTGAAAAGCGAAAACCCGTATGGAAAGGGAAGTAAATCGTATATCTTATATACCTCATAAATTATAAACAAACATAATTATGTCATTTACTTAAACTTTATTAAATTTGGCCTAAAAAATTTTCTCTATCGGCAGAGATGAGAAACATATAAACAAATCGCATCAACTTCAAAATTTGGCCTCATGAACCCATCCTCCATCCATGGGTTCTTCCCTTTCAGCAAAGCAGGTAGGTTATCTTTTTCTATACTTGTTTTCTCGCCCGGGAGTTCAGTTCGATACCGAGGCCCGGTGCATCGGAAGGCTTTGCCATCCCATTTTTCACAGGGAACGGCGTCTCTATGAGATCGTATTCGTGGAGCACAGGTCCCAAGAGCGATTCGTTTGGGTAAGGCAGGTTTGGGGTAGAAACTGACAAATGAAGATTTGCCGCAGAGCCTATGCCGAGATCTAAATTACTTCCAATACTCACGGGCATATTGGCGGATTGAGCAACCACAGCGATTTTTCTGGCACAATGGATCCCTCCCACTTTGCTGATTTTGATGTTGATCAGGTCAGCGGCACGCATTCTTACTACCCTGAGCGCATCTGCCAACGAGAACACCGATTCGTCCGCCATAATAGGGGTATCAATTGCACTCGTAAGATATTGCATTCCCTCCAGATCCCACCAAGGCAAGGGTTGCTCAATAAACTCCAAATTAAATTCCTCCATACGCCTCAGGATCTTCAGGGCTTGAGCCACACTGAATGCTTGGTTCGCATCAACTCTTATGTGAATGTCATCCCCAAATCTGTTTCTCATAGCTTTTAGAAGGGCTATTTCTTCGGTTGGATTCATGCCGATTTTGACTTTGAAAGACGTTATCCCCGACTCTCGATATTTTTCAACTTCCTCCAACGTCTTTTCAGTCTCTTGAATTCCCAGTACATATGTCAAAGGCACATCCTGGCGAAATCTCCCCCCGAGCATCAAATATAAAGGAACGCCGAGTATCTTGCCCTGGAGATCATGCAAGGCTATATCCACGCATGCTTTGGCCACATTATTGGATTTGATGATCTGATCCATACGTGCATGAATCAACTCAATATCGAAAGGGTTCGCTCCCAAGAGAATTGGCTGTAACAGCCGAAGTATCACATCACAGATGCACTGTGTATCTTCTCCCATGAGGGCAGGCGCTGGACAAACCTCGCCATAGCCCTTGAATCCTTTCGCACTCGTTAGACAAACGATTGCATGCTCTCTATCTTTGGACTCATATAATGAAATCTTCCATGTTTTCTTAAATGGAACCTTCACGGTCCAAGCTTCCACATCTTGAATGACATCCGGATTCATACGCTGCCTCCACGAAAACATTTTCAGAATAGCTTACCTTCGGAAATTCATCCATTGCGTTGTATTTATTCTCAAAAGAACAGCTTCCGCGAAAAAAACAAGCTAAAGCAATCGATCTGTGTCGAGCCTGTCTACAGAATATCCTGAAAAAACTTTTCTGATCAGTTATGAATTCCCTTAGTTTTCTCTTCCTTCCTTTTTAAGATCAAGAATAATTTCTGCTGCAATAACAGCTGCGATCCCGCATACTTCGGGACATCCCGTGCGACTGTGTCCCCCTACTTCGTGAAAAGCTTGCCTTTCCTCGGGAATATGAAGGCGATAAACCTTACCGAAACGAATTTTGTGGATTTCTGCGCAAAGCGTATGCCCGACTTTCTCCTTGAAGAGTTTATAAGCCAGACTCCCTTGCTCCATGGCCATTTCATATTCTTCCCGGGCCGAAAGCGTTTCTCGGCCACAAATAACGCCAATAGCCATTAGAGTCCCTATGAGAGCTCCGCATGTCTCCCCATGTCGGGCGACTCCCCCGGCTAAAATACTTCCTGCCTTAAATACTTCTGGGCTGCCAATCCTCATTTTTTCTTGCAGAGCTGCAAGAACAGATTGTGTACAACCACGATAGTTCATGTCATTTTGAAGCGCCGATTCAAAGATGTCGAGAAGAAGTTCTTTCCGATTCCCGATTGTTTTATCCCGTTTCTTAAGATATGAATTCATTTGTGTTTTCCTCTTTATGGAATGGCAGAGCCTATTCTTACCAGGAGCAGAACAAGCGTCTACAGGTAAGTCTATTCGAAGGAAAATGTTGATCCACATAGATGGCCTGACTTACCCTATTGTTATTTGTTCTGAGTTTAATATTAGTGTATTTGAGTTAATCTCGAAGTCCCTAACCATGTAAAAGCAAAAGTTAAATTCTTAGCAGGGTCGAGATAAAAAACGCAATTTGGATGCAAGTCGATGGA
>CAZEKS010000364.1:0-3184 GCA_964512795.1 uncultured Syntrophaceae bacterium | reverse complement strand
ACCACCGGAGGCAATGCCCTCAAATTTTACTCCTCCGTTCGGCTTGATATTCGACGAATCGCTTCCATCAAACAGGGCCAAGATGTAATCGGCAGCCGGACTAAAGTTCGTGTCGTGAAAAACAAAGTGGCCCCTCCGTTCAAAGAGGTAGAGTTTGACCTCATTCACGGAGAGGGCATTTCAAGAGAGGGAGATGTCCTCGACCTGGCTGCGGATAAGAATATCGTGGAGAAGAGCGGAACCTGGTATGCCTATGGTGGCCAACGCATCGGCCAGGGAAGGGAGAACGCAAAGCAGTTTTTGAAGGAGAATCCCAAGGTCCTGGAACAGATGGAGAAGGAGGTCCTTGAGAACTTTCGCATCGCCAAAGCGGGATCGATAGGATGAGACAAGGAAGGAGAAAAAGATGGATTTAAATCAGATCCTTTTGGAAGCCCTTTCCCAGGAAGCCTCTGACGTTCATATCAAGGAGGGGGCTCCCCCGATCTTCAGAGTCAACGGCACCTTGAGACCCTGGAATCAATCGAAGCCCTTCGATCATAATGACTTGTCGAAGATGGCCTTCGGTCTGATGAACGATTGGCAGAAGGAGCGGTTTATAAAGAATCGAGAAGTAGACATGGGTTATGAGGTCTACGGGATGGGGCGGTTTCGAGTCAATGTCTTCCAGCAGAGAGGTCAACTCAGGATTGCCCTCCGAATCGTGCCTTACCAGATTAAGGGGTTGGAGGACCTTCATCTCCCTCCTGTGCTCAGGAGCATTTCTCTTGAGCAGAGGGGTCTCATTCTCGTTACAGGAACGACCGGAAGCGGAAAGTCCACGACTTTGGCCTCGATGATTGATATCATCAACGAAGAACGGAATTGCCACATCATCACCATCGAGGACCCCATCGAATTTGTCCACGAAGATAAGAAATCGATCGTGGATCAAAGGGAGATCGGTTCAGATACAAGCACCTTTTCCAGCGCCTTGCGAGTGGCCCTCCGGCAAGATCCGGATGTGATCTTAGTCGGTGAGATGAGGGATTTTGAAACGATCGAAACAGCCCTGACTGCTGCCGAGACAGGACATCTGGTCATGTCCACGCTCCATACATTAAATGCGACGGAGACGATCACCCGAATCATCTCCGTCTTTCCCCCCTATCATCAAAAACAAGTTAGGCTTCAGCTCTCAGGTGTTCTGAAAGGTGTGATCTCCCAAAGATTGGTGCCCAGGGTAGATGGAATGGGAAGAGTCCCTGCGGTTGAGGTCCTGGTCTCCACCGCAAGGGTGAGGGAGTGCATCGTCGAAAAGGATAAGACCAATGAGATCAATGACGCCATCGCCCGAGGGTCCACCAGTTACGGGATGCAATCCTTCGATCAGTCGCTGATGTTCTTAATGAAGGAGAGGTTGGTGACTTATGATGAGGCGCTTAAACACTGCACCAATCCGGATGACTTTGCTCTGAGGGTGAAAGGAATTCTCGCTGCGAGCGACGCTGGTTGGGAGGATTTTGAGATGTTGGAGAAAGAGAAGGAGACAGTTAAAGTTGAAGAGAAGAAGTTAAAGGTAGCAAAGCCCTTGGATCCCAAAATGGATGGCCGAAGGGGGACAGGTTTTAAACAATGACCTCTGACGAGATTCGAAGGGCCTTTCTCAATTTCTTTGAGGAGAGGGGACACCGGATTGTTCGAAGCTCCTCGTTGGTTCCCAAAAACGATCCCACCCTGCTTTTCACCAATGCCGGAATGGTTCAATTCAAAGGCGTTTTTTTAAATGAAGAAACCCGGGAGTACAAACGGGCCACCACCTCCCAAAAGTGTGTTCGTGCCGGCGGAAAACATAATGATTTAGAGATCGTGGGAAAAACCGCCCGCCATCACACCTTCTTTGAAATGCTAGGAAACTTCTCCTTCGGGGACTATTTTAAAAAAGAGGCCATTGAAATGGGATGGGACCTCCTCATCCGCCAATGGGGGCTGCCTGAGGGGAAGATGTGGATCACCATTTATTTAGATGATGATGAGGCTTTCCGCCTCTGGAAGGAAGTTGGGGTCCCGGGAGACCGAATTGTCCGGTTAGGGGAGAAAGACAACTTCTGGGCAATGGGTGAGACAGGGCCCTGCGGTCCTTGTTCGGAGATCGTGATTGATCAGGGCGAGGGCGTAGGTTGCGGCCGTCCAGACTGCCGCGTGGGATGCGATTGCGACCGATTTTTGGAACTCTGGAATCTCGTGTTCATGCAATTCAATCGTGATGCAAAGGGTAAACTTCAGCCTCTGGCCAAACCTTGCATCGATACGGGGATGGGGCTGGAAAGGATTTCTACCACCCTTCAAGGGGTCAAGAGCAACTACGAGACCGATCTTTTCAAACCCATTTTCAAAGAAATCGAAACGATCAGCCATATTTCCTATGGAAAAGATGATCGAACCGACACCTCCCTTCAAGTGATCGCTGACCATAGCCGGGCGGCGACCTTTCTGATCAGCGATGGAGTTCTTCCCTCCAACGAAGGCAGGGGATACGTACTTCGCCGGATCATGAGGAGGGCGATGAGGCATGGAAAGATGCTTGGAATGGATGGTCCTTTTCTCTATCGGACTGCTTCCAAAGTCGTGGATCTGATGAAACAAGCCTATCCAGAACTGAGGGAGACCGAAGCCTTCGTTTCAAAGGTCATTCAAAATGAGGAGGAGCGTTTCTCTGAGACCCTCGATTCAGGGCTGAAGATTCTGCGAGAGGAGTTGGAAAAACTTCCGAAGGAGGGCAAAACGATTCTTCCCGGAGAGGTCGCCTTCAGGCTTTATGATACGTATGGGTTCCCTCTCGACCTGACAGCGGAGATTCTTCAAGAGAAGGGGACAAGTTATGATGAAGTGGGTTTCAGAGCCCAGATGGAGGAACAGAGGCATAAGAGTAAGCAGGCATGGCAGGGAATCGGTGAGGGAAAGACAAAAGAGATCTATCGGCGGCTGGTGAATGAAGGGATGAAGACGGCTTTTTTAGGATATGAAGAGATTCAATCGGAATCAAGGATTCTGAAATTGATCAAAGGCGATGAGAGGGTTCCTTTCGCGACGGAAGGGGATGAGATCGAAGTCGTTACAGAAAAAACTCCCTTTTATGGGGAAGCAGGAGGCCAGGTAGGGGATCGAGGAGTGATCTTCCATGAGGAATTTTCTTTGGAAGTGG
>CAZEKS010000363.1:0-3201 GCA_964512795.1 uncultured Syntrophaceae bacterium | reverse complement strand
CTTTGGCCTTTCAGATGTATATAAAGGAAACATTTATCAAGTGGGGACGCTTAAGCCAATGGATAGCAAGCTAAAAGTAAAAGTGGGAGATCCAGCTCCTCACTTCACTCTTCCCGCAATTTCCGGAGAAAAAATTTCTTTGGGTCAATATCGCGGGAAGAAGAACGTCGTCCTCTCCTTCGTTCCTGCGGCCTGGACACCCGTCTGCTCTGATCAATGGCCTGGTTACAATATTGCGAAAGACATTTTTAACCAATATGACGCCGTCCTCCTTGGAATTACGGTAGATAACATCCCCACCCTTTTTGCATGGACCAATCAGATGGGTCAGCTATGGTTTCCGGTTCTTTCTGATTTCTGGCCCCATGGAGCGGTAGCCAAAAGATATGGTGTGTTGCGATCCGATGGGGTATCCGAAAGGGCTTTATTTGTCATCGATAAAAAGGGATTCATTCGTTATATCGACGTCCACGATATCAACAAGAGACCTCCCCTGGAGGACCTCATGGGAGCTTTAGAAAAGTTAAAATAGAACGATGGACGATGGACAAAAGAACGTTCATTGTTGATCGCTTATAGTATGATAGGAGGCAGAGATGAGTACACCAAAACATTGTCCTGGTTTTGAACAGTTTAAAGACCTAAAATCTTTCAACTGTAAATGCCCGAACTGCGGGAAGGAAGTCGAGATCTTCTCAGACGAATTTGAAAGAAAACATACCTGCAGAGGGTGCCGTCAGGAAATTGATTTTACAAAATGCACCCTTGCTGGTGGAGCAACAGACCCTTCCCCCCGATAAAAAACCGGAAAATCGAAATTCGAAGCACGAATTTCGAAACAAATTCAAATTTCAAAATGTCCCAAATTTGAAACATCCCGCACGGAACAACGGGTTTGGGTCATTTGAGATTCGAATTTTGACCATTATTTCGGATTTCGAAAGTGGGATTTCGGATTTTAGATTTTAATAATCTCCCCTTCTATCTTTTCTCCGAGGTGTAGGATGCCGAAGGTAGCTTGACAAATAAAAGAACGGGTGCCGCAGCCTGGATTGAAGAAGTAAATATTTTTTGCCTGGTGATGGGCTGGTGTATGGGTATGGCCATAAACAATTGCATCCACATCATCGAATTTATCTCGGATGCGTGACTCGATGCCATATGGGGAACCTCCGCCATGAATCAGGCCGATCTTAAATCCCTTCAGTTCAACGATCCTCTTTTGCGGAAAGGCTTTTCGAATATCCTGGGAATCCATATTGCCGCACACAGCTATCAGTTCTTTCAAACTTGAGAGGTATTCTACGACGCTCCATTCCACAAAGTCTCCCGCATGGAAAATCTTTTCCACATTCTTGAAATGAAATTCAATCATCCTTTTAAATTCAGGGTGAGGCTCCCTCAAGTGCGTATCTGAAATGACGCCAATTTTCATTATATTTAGGATATCAACCGAAGGTTTTCTTGTCATGCTGAACCCTCAAACTGTCATGCCGAATCAGGTCCTGAACTTAATTCAGGATCTTCGATTTCGGCATCTCTTCAGGGCACGTTTATTTCAGCATCTCACTTAGATCTTTCCACTCTGGGTTGAATCCACTTATCAAATTTATTTTCCAGCCTCTGTGCCAATTTTTTAATTGTTTCTCCCTTTCAAGAGCGCTTCTGACATCTGTGGTTGTCTCAAAATAAACCAGTTTGTTAAGGTTATATTTCTTAGTAAACCCATTTACCATTTTGTTTTTGTGCTCATACATTCTACGCTCAAGATCATTTGTGACCCCTATGTAAAGAACCCTATTGGACTTGTTCGTAAGGATGTAAACATAATACTGTTTCGTCATGGTTCATCTATGATGCCGAAGTCCTGAAACGTTATACCCTGATCCTGAAATAAATTCAGGATGACATTACTTGATTCAGAGCAAGGTTGAGGATGACCAGAAGAAGATTATTTTGCCAATTCTACAACAGAATAATAAACTCCAATAGCTACTTTCCTCATAAATTCGAAATCGAGTGTCTCTATTGTATCTGAAGGGAGATGATAATTGGGGTTTCTTAAGAAGGCAGTGTCCGTGACCATCAGCGCTGGAAAACCCTGATCCCAGAAAGAACTATGGTCACTCAACCTCACCTCTTCCATCCCCTCCCCATTCCCGGGCACCATAATAAATTCTAAAGGGATCTGTGGAATATGGGCTTTGAAAGACTGACAGACTCTTTCCAATAATTCCTTCGACCTCTCGTTTCCAATGATGGCAATGAAATCTCCCACATTGGGGTAATATTTGGGATTGAGATAAGGAGGATAATCTTGCCTTGGACCGGTAAACCCAAGCATCTCTAATGAAATCACCCCGAGGATTTCCTCCCTTCCTTTTTTCAGATTCTCCACATAATGGGTGCTGCCGACATAACTGTATTCTTCAAGGGAGAAGGCAATCAATCTTACCGTACTATCTAAAGGAATAGCTTGAATATTTCTTGCCACCTCGAGAAGCACAGCGATGGCACTGGCATTGTCATCCGCCCCGGGAGAACCTGGAACGGTGTCGTAATGGGCCCCCAGGATAAAAACTATATGGGGAGAGGTCATCCCTTTCTTTTCTGCAACAATATTTTTATAAGATTTCCCTTCCCATTGAAAATGATCTTCGTTAACCTCCAGACCAAGTTTCAGAAACTCACTCTGAATATATTGGGCCGCCTGCTCCAGTTCGAAAGAGCGATCAAAAGGATTCCGGTCAAAATGGATATTTAACACATGCTTCCGAAGATTCTCTATCGAAATGCAATCCATCATGTCAGGATGACCCTCATCCCTTACCACCATAAAGGGCAATAAAATGAGAAGGAAAAACGCTAAAGGGGCGCTGCGAATTCCCATGACCGGTTTTTATATAGTATCTTACGGTTCAAATGTCTTTTGCAAGAGATTTTTGCATTTACAGGCGAATACCCCTCTGAAAAGTCTTTTTCGAAGGGAATGGGGTTGATTGGAAAATCCGGTGGAGTTACAAGTCAGTCCATAATTGTATAGACATTGAAAACCAAATCCCTCCTTCCCTCCCTTTACAAAAGGGAGGAATTCCCCTCTTTGGAAAAGAGGGGTGAGGGGAGATTTTCAAAAGAATATGTCTTCTCAATTATGGACTCCTTAGTAACAAACAAAGGTGTTCAGTAAACCCCGTTAGAAAT
>CAZEKS010000362.1:0-3221 GCA_964512795.1 uncultured Syntrophaceae bacterium | reverse complement strand
CCCCGGTTTTAGGTTCTTTCCTCGATTCGATGCTTTGAATAAAATGTTCAGCTTCAGCCCGGAGTGGTTCAGCCATCTTAATACCCGGAATGGTAATATCCCCAAACCTCAGACTGAGGTATTCTCCATACGTATCATAAGAAAGATTCTTTACTCCTTTATCATATACCTTCAATTTCTCAGAGGCTTCCATGTCATCAAAGACCACCATCTTCTTTGATCCCACAATCGTAATTCTTCTCAACTTATGCGGATCCAGCCAACTCAGATGGATATTCGCCATCTTCCCATCAGAGAATCGAAGACTGAGAAATGCGACATCTTCAATTCCTTTTTGGATATAACTTTCTCCGTGAGCCGTTACCGCAATCGGTTCTTCTTCAAGGAGGTACAGGATGACGGAGAGATCGTGGGGAGCGAATGAAAGCAGGGCGTTCTCATCTTGACGGATGACCCCGAGGTTAACTCGTTGAGTATAAATATAGTAGAGCCTCCCCAGTTCTCCGGAGGTGACCATTTCTTTCAGCCGATTCACAACAGGATGATAGATCAGAAGGTGACCCACCATGAGGATTCTTTTCCTCTTCTCTGCGATCTTTAACATCTCCTCCGCATCTTTTGTATTTAAGGCCATCGGTTTCTCTACCAACACATCCTTATCCGCTAACATGATCTCTTTCGAAAGGGAATAATGGGAGAGCGCTGAAGAGGCCACCACGACTCCTTTAACTTCTGGATCCTGAAGAATGGGTTTAAGATCCTCAATCATCTTCGTTTGGGGGTAGGTCTTTTGTAATGAGAGCAATTTGGAAGGATCCTGATCGCAGACATATTTCAATCGAACATTGGGAAGCTCGGAAAAAACTCTGATGTGATTCTTCCCCCAAGCCCCAGCTCCCACGACAGCAATGTTGATCATATAGCCTCCCCCTAACCCGTGCACCGTGTCCCTGCCTACCGCAGGCAGGCGTGATTCGTGACTCGTGAAACCCCTCTATTTCCCCTCAAAAAAAGAAGATTTTCAGTTTGCAATTTCAAGTTTGCAATTATCATTCTGTTGGTTTCAGTCCCATTCCTTCTGGACAGAGTCTAAGATGCCACCAAAAAAGATAGGCATAGATTGTAAGTCTTCTTCGCCAGTTCTTAACTGTGAAGAAGGTAACTAGAGAAGCCACCGTCATAGACAGTAATTCGAACCCTAATCTTATCAGCAATCCAACGAGGAGGATGAACCATTGTAATTTCCCCTTATTTTTTTTGAAAAAATGGTAGCGGGAGCGGAAATATTCTACCCTGGCTCTCTTCTTTTCTTTCTCGGCGCTTTTCCCTTGAAAATGATAGACTTCGGCATCGGGGACATGGTAGATCTTCCAGCCTGCCCTCTTCATTCGATAGCACCAATCCGTTTCTTCAAGAAAAAGAAAATAATCCTCATCTAATAAGCCTACCTGTTCCATGGCCTCGCGTCTCACCATCATACAGGCACCGATCACCGAATCCACATTCATGGGTTCAGAATAAATTCTTTCCTTTCCTGGAAACCTTTCCGGGGATAACCATCTCAGGAGATTTTTATTGAGAAGTTCGGTGGCCAAAGAAGGGAAATTGGCAATCGAGTTTTGCTTCGAACCATCTGGATTTAAGAGTTGTGCCCCTGCTATTCCAACATCCGAATGCGCATTCATAAATGAAACCAATCGCTCCATCGTTTCAGGCTTCACTTCAGTATCCGGATTCAGAAGAAGGGCATATCTCCCAGATACTTTTTGAAGTCCTTGATTAACGGCTCCTGCAAATCCCATGTTTTTCTCGTTTTGGATCAGGTGGACCAAGGGAAATGCTTTCTTTACCTCACCCCCACTCTCATCCTGGGAACCATTGTCCACGACAATGACTTCCCAGCTAATCCTTTGTTCATTTTCAAAAACCGAACGGACACAGGAAAGCAGAAATTCTTTTGTATTCCAATTTACAATAATAATAGACAAATCTGCCATGCCTTTAAGAACTCCAAGTAGCTTCGTTTTCTCAATCTCTTTTTACTTCCAAACTAAACCAGCTTGATTCTTTAACAACCGCCACACAGGCCCTGTAACACGTTTAAGAACTTTTCTGAAGTCACAGGGAGAGAGTACCCCTTTTCAACTGTGTCTATCCCGTTCAGACCCATCTTCCGTCGCAAATCAGGATTTTGGATGAGCATCGCGATACGCTCCACCCATTCCTGATGGCTGGTCGCCCAAAATCCGTTGACTCCATTTCGGACAATGTCACAATTAACTCCTACGGGGGTGCAAACGGCAGGAACTCCAACGCTCAAGTACTGAATAATTTTCAGCCCGCACTTTCCTCTCGACCACAAATCATTATTGAGAGGCATTAACCCAATGTCAAAAGAGATCAGATCCTCATTCTCGTCTTCCAGCTTCCACGGCTTTTTAATAACATGGAGGTGTTGAGAGTCAAAAAAATCATCACACACAATCTTTATTTTGATATTAGAGAATTTATGGGCAAGGATTTCAAACACAGGCTCCAATGTTTTGAGGTACTTCAAATTCCCTTTTGTTCCAATCCATCCCAAAATGATCTCCTGACGATCAGAAACCTGCTTTTTCTTTGGGTAAAGATTAATATCAATAGAAGTCGGAAGCACAAAGACCTTTTTCCGTTTATCCGCCTTGAGGACCTCGGCCTTTAAAAATTGGTTTCCCACTGTGACCACATCACTTCCTCTCACGATCCATCTAAACTTAAACCATCTCGAAAGGGAATGAGGACGAGAAGAGCTGGAAGATCGATACATAATAGCATCATCGAGATCGAAAAGAACTCTCGACGACTTACTGCGAACCAAATAAAATTCGAACGGCGACAATAACCGCCTTTGAATACAAACCACATCAAATAAGGGCAATTGCCGGTATATGAGAAGGCGTTCTTTCAACGACCCTGCGATGGATTGCCACCTTGCTTCCACCTCGTGAGCCTTCAGATACGGAAAATATTGTTCCACACGAAATCGTGGGGGCTGATCATTATAGGCGAGGGTATGGGTAAGGAAAATGATTCTCATTCCATCCATTCTTTCGGAATGTAGAGATCAGATGTCAACTGATTAATTACACATGTATTCTTGTCAGTCAAGTCCTGCCTTCTTTTTCACCGAGCCTGTTCAAATGATTCGCTCAACTTGACACGTCAGTCCCATTTTCCTATAT
>CAZEKS010000361.1:0-3227 GCA_964512795.1 uncultured Syntrophaceae bacterium | reverse complement strand
GTCCCATAAAGATGAAGGAACCGATGGGCCGATTGGGATCCTGCAATCCCGCCCTTGCCCTTCTCACGGCGTTTGAGACGGCAACGACCGCGTCGTCCTGACCGACGACCCTTTGCTTCAGCCTCTCTTCCATATGGACCAGCTTTTCCATCTCTCCCTCCAGCATCCTCGAAACAGGAATGCCGGTCCATTTGGAAACCACCTCAGCCACATCTTCTTCATCCACTTCCTCTTTGAGCATCTTCTCGTTCTTCTGAAGGCCAGCGAGCCTCTCCTCTTCCTTCTTCAACTCGCCCTCGAGTCTTGCCATCTCTCCGTATTGCAGCTCGGCCAACCTGGAATAATTGACCTCCCGCTCTGCCTCTTTCATCATCTGTTTCGTTTTTTCGATCTGCTCTTTGATGTGATGGATCCGTGAAATCGACTTCTTCTCATTCTCCCACTGGAGTGACTTCCCCTTCACCTCATCTTTTAAATCAGCCAATTCTTTTTCGAGTTTTTTCAGCCTTTCGACGGAGGCCTTGTCCTTCTCCTTTTTCAACGCCTGACGCTCGATCTCCAGTTGCATGATCTTCCGTTGAACTTCATCGATCTCCATCGGGACACTGTCGATCTCAATTCTAAGTTTTGACGCTGCCTCGTCGATCAGATCCACGGCTTTGTCAGGGAGGAAGCGGTCTGAAATGTATCGATGTGAAAGCATGGCGGCAGCAATGATAGCGGAATCCAATACTTTCACACCATGATGGACCTCATACCGCTCTTTTAATCCCCTTAAAATGGCGATGGTATCTTCGACGGAGGGCTGGTTGACATAGATGGGTTGGAACCGTCGCTCTAAAGCCGCATCCTTCTCCACATACTTCCGATATTCATTGAGGGTGGTGGCGCCTACACACCGGAGTTCGCCACGAGCCAAGGCGGGCTTCAACATATTGGAGGCATCGATGGCGCCTTCTGCCGCACCCGCTCCCACTAAGGTATGAAGTTCATCGATGAAGAGAATGATATTGCCTGCCGCATTGGAAATCTCTTTCAAAACAGCCTTCAGCCTGTCTTCGAACTCCCCTCTGAATTTGGCCCCTGCAATCATGGCTCCTAGATCCAAGGCAACCAGCTT
Organism: uncultured Syntrophaceae bacterium; assembly: GCA_964512795.1. Taxonomy (GTDB): domain Bacteria; phylum Desulfobacterota; class BSN033; order BSN033; family UBA1163; genus UBA1163. The sequence goes on along the minus strand of CAZEKS010000361.1, from coordinate 2,107 downwards.
CTTATTCTTCAATGTCTCAGGAACATCGCCCTTAACGATTCTCTGCGCTAACCCTTCTACGATGGCTGTTTTCCCGACTCCTGGTTCTCCAATCAATACGGGGTTGTTCTTCGTTCTTCTTGAGAGGACTTGAATCACCCTTCGGATTTCATCATCTCTCCCGATGACTGGATCGAGCTTTCCTTTCCTTGCCTCTTCGGTGAGGTCCCGGCTGTAGCGCTTTAAAGCCTGATATTTGTCCTCCGGATTCTGATCGGTCACTCGCTGGGACCCCCGGATCTCCTGCAGCACCCTGAAAATCGCATCCTTGGTCACCCCGTTTCTTTGGAGGATTTGATATGAAGCCCCTTGCTTCTCATCCGCAATGGCAATGAGGAGATGCTCTGTGGAGAGATACTCATCCGTCAACGCTTCAGCTTCTTTCCAGGCCGCGTTTAGAATATCATTGACCCGGCCGGATAGGTAAACCTGCCCTGCCCCCCTTCCTGTCACCTGAGGAATCCGGTTTAATTCATTTTCCAACTGTGAATGAATTAAATCCGGGTTTGCCCCTAATTTTTGCAGGATTGGAATAACGATCCCATCTTTCTGCGCAAGGAGGGCTAGCAAAAGGTGTTCAACATCTATCTGTTGATGGTGCTTTCGCTCTGCAATGGATTTGGCTTCTTGCAAAGCCTCCTGGGCTTTCAATGTCAATTTATTAGGATCCATCTTTTCACTCCCCGTGAGTTATTTATTCTTAAAAATAATCATCCCCATGAGGTTTTGCAAATAGAATAACATGCATATTTCAAAATTTTATTACACAGAGCACATAATTGTTTGCACCCCCCCTTTAGAAAAGGGGGGCAGGGGGGATTTGAAACCTGGAAAAATCCCCCTAAATCCCCCTTTGCCAAAGGGGGATTTTATATCAGATCAAAAACAAAAAAATGAAAAATGCAACCTATTTTATGCTCCTTGTAGTAACGCTTCTGCCAAACGGATAAATTCTTCAATCGTGAGGGTTTCCGGTCTTCTTCGGGGATCTATTCCGACTTTCTCCATCCTTGATTCGGTGGAATCGGGGAGGCAAAGCTCTGAATGCTTCAGTGCATTGAGCAATGTCTTTCTGCGGTAACCAAAACAGGCCTTCACGATTCTTTTAAACCACTCTTCATCATTCTTTTCAATCATCGGTTTTTCTTTCCAAACCATATGGACCACCGCTGATTCGACCTTTGGGGGTGGAAAGAAGGCAGAGGGTTTAATGAAGAAAAGGATTGAGGGATTCAAAAACAATTGGATGAAGATTGATAACGGACCGTATTCTTTTCGGCCCGGAGGAGCCACCATTCTCTCCGCAACCTCTTTCTGAAGCATTAAAGTGAATGTAGAAAAGGCTTCTTTTAATTCGATGAAGCGAAAGACAAGAGGTGTTGAGATCTGGTAGGGCAGATTGGCAACCACTTTGATTGTGTGTCCCTCCTTCTCTAAAATATGCTTGAAGTCCACCTTCAAAATATCGCTTTTCATCACCTCCACATTAGGATAGTCTTTTGCTTTTTTATTCAGTATCGCCACCAATTTTGGATCGATCTCAATGGCGATCACCTTTTTAACCCGATGCGCCAGAGCAAGGGTCATCTCGCCAAGACCTGGGCCAACCTCAAGCACCACATCCTCTTTTCCAACCTGGGCGGTTCGGATCACTTTATTTAAGATATTTCGATCAACAAGAAAATGCTGTCCCAGTCTTTTCTTGGGGAATAAACCATATTCTCTTAGCTCTTGTTTGATTGAAACCATAGAATCAAATTAATAAATAGCTTTTATAATCCCTCCCGTCCTCCCTTTAGCAAAGGAAGGAGATAAATAATCCCCTCTTTTCTAAAGGGAAGATGTGAAAAAATTGTCCCCGTACAAAGGACGGGCAGGGATGTCGGGCCGGAACGGGAAGCTAAACAAGCTTCCAAAGTTTTACAGCGGTACCTTTTCACGTTGATTACTTACAACGAAAAACTCTAACACATATTGACCACTTACAGGCTGTTGTTACCTTTACCCTCTCAAATAACCGCATTTGTAAAACTTTGGAGATATTCCTGCCCGCCCGGCTCCCCGAATT
>CAZEKS010000360.1:0-3233 GCA_964512795.1 uncultured Syntrophaceae bacterium | reverse complement strand
GATCGCTTTATAGATTAAGAGACTAGGTGATAGGGTGACGGGGTGAAAAAGTCTCCGCTTCTCTCCATCTTCCTATCTTCCCATCTCTCTCCTTAAAGATGAAAACTTACTTTTTCCACCCTGAATCGATTCGAAACCTCTTTAACAACATCGCCCCCACCTACGACCTTCTCAACCATCTTCTCAGTATGGGAAGGGATTTTTATTGGAGGAAAAAGTCAGTCCAAGAGCTGAAAGGGCTTGAAGGCTGGATATTGGATATTGCTACTGGAACAGGGGATGTTGCCATCGAGATTATTCACCAGAATGGTGATCACAGGAAGGTCTTCGGATTGGACTTCTCGGAACCCATGATCAAGAGGGCTCGGCGAAAGGTCTTGGGAAAAGGCCTATCGCAAAAAATCGCTTTAAGCCTTGGAGATGCCCTCTCCCTTCCTTTCCGAGACAATACCTTTCACGCTTCGATAGTCGCCTTTGGTCTGAGGAATATTGTTGAGAAAGAACAAGCCCTTTCCGAAATCGTTCGAGTGATTAAAAAGGGTGGAAAAGTAATTATCTTAGAATTCACTTTCCCCAATAAGGGATTGATGAGAAAAATATATCCGATCTATTTTCAAAGAGTCCTTCCTCGAGTGGGAGGTTTCGTCTCCGGCGATCAAGGAGCCTACGCCTATCTCCCGGAATCGGTTTTCCATTTTGCATCTGTAGAGAATTATGAGGAAATCATGAGGAAAGTCGGTTTGGAAAATGTAAGCTCCCAATCCTTGACCGGTGGGGTGGCCTCCGTTATCTCAGGAATAAAAAAGTGCTAATGATCCGGCCTTTCTCTCTTTCCAATTTAGATTCCATTCTTCAAATCGAAAACCAATCCTTTCCCAAGTCGCCCTACGACGGGACAACCTTTCTCAACCTTCACTACCTCTATCCAGAAACTTTTTTGGTTCATGTCAACCCTTCGACTCCCCAGCTTGAAGCCTTGGCTTCGGCCCGAGCTTTCGGCGAGCTCAGTCGAGCCGCCCAGGCCAAGGGGCTCAGGGTTGACCCTGAGCGGCGTCTTCATCCTCGTCCTGAAGGGCGGGGCTTGGACGCCGTCGAACGGGTCAATACAATCCATGGCCAAAAAGAAGAGAAGATTTTAGGATATGTCATTTTTTCTCAGGACGGACATGTTATCTCGATTGCCGTTCCTCCTCAGCATCGAAGAAAAGGCATTGGGACCCAACTTCTCCAGAGGGTGATGAAGACCCCTCATATTAAAAAGGTATGGGCAGAGGTGAGAAGAAGCAATCAGGAAGCTCAGGCGTTTTACTCCAAGATGGGATTTCAAATTACGGACAGGGTTCCGAACTACTATGGAAATGAGGATGCCCTGATCGTTCAATGGATTCCTCCCGCCCGAGATCCCTATTGACCCTGTTGTACCAAGATCCGGTTGAACGAATTCAGGCATTGTTCTAAACTATCAAAGACCGGGAAATATTAGAAGGATGAAATTTCATACAACAGGGTTGACAAGGTTAATTCCCTTTGCTATGGATACAATCGCTATCAAAAGATGGAGGTCTTATGAGCGGAATTTTCGGAATTGTATCGAATAAAAACTGCGCAGATGACTTGCTTTATGGAACCGATTACCATTCCCACATGGGGACAGAATATGGAGGGATGGCCGTCTCCGGAAAGCAATTTTACCGCTCCATTCATGATATCAGCAAATCCCAATTCAAATCGAAATTTTTTGAAGAATATAAAGAAATGAAGGGTCATCTTGGCATTGGGGTCATCAGCGATCGGGATCCCCAACCTTTGATCATCGGAACCAAATTCGGTAACTTTGCCATTGTCGTGGCAGGCTTGATAGAGAACGTGAATGAATTGGCTTCAGAGCTTCTCAAAGAGGGGGAGACCTTCGGTGAGATGTCGAGCGGCGGCATCAACTCCGTGGAATTGATCGCAAAGCTGATCACGAGAGGGCGAACGATTCCGGAAGGGATTGCAGGAGTGTACAACCGGATTAAAGGGTCGGCCTCTATTCTCCTCTTGCAAGAAGATGGGATCTATGCTTCCAGGGACCGGTTGGGGAGAACTCCTCTGGTCATCGGAGAAAAGGATGGAGAATTTGCCATCGCCATGGAAACCTGTTCCTTTTTGAATTTAGGTTTCCGAATCAAAAAATACCTCAACCCTGGTGAAATCGTATTTGTTGGAAAATCAGGATTGGAGGAGAAATCTCCCGGTAGGAAGGCAAATCAGATCTGCACCTTTCTTTGGATCTATACCGGCTATCCTGCCTCAAGTTATGAAGGGATCAGTGTGGAGTTGGTCAGGGAGCGATGCGGAAGGGCTCTGGCGAAGAACGACGAAGTGAAAGCAGACCTTGTATCGGGCGTCCCCGATTCAGGAGTGGGGCATGCTATTGGGTATGCGATGGAATCGGGAATTCCCTATCGAAGACCTCTGGTCAAATATACACCTGGATACGGGCGGAGTTACACCCCGCCTTCCCAAGAAATGCGGGACCTTGTGGCAACGTTGAAACTCATTCCTGTCAAAGAAGTTATTTGTGGGAATCGGATCGTCCTGTGCGAGGATTCCATCGTCAGGGGAACACAACTAAAAAACTACACCATTAAAAAACTTTGGGAGTGTGGAGCTAAGGAAGTCCACGTCCGACCCGCCTGTCCTCCCTTGATGTTTCCATGCCGATTTGCCCTCTCCACCCGATCCATCGAGGAGCTGGCAGCCCGAAAGGCCATCCGGGCACTTGAAGGAAGAGATGTCGAAGATGTCACGGAATACATCGACCAGCGATCAAAAAAGTACAAACAGATGGTGGAATGGATTGAGAAGGAATTGGGAGTAACCACGCTGAGATATCAAAAAATCAAAGACATGGTGGAAGCAATTGGTCTTCCCAGAGAAAAACTCTGTCTCTACTGCTGGATTGGAGATTACCCAGAGGTTTTTTGCTCCAAACTCTGAACTCCGAACTCAAAACTCAGTTTTGCGAACTATTTTGAGAATCGAATCGTATCTCCCACTTTGAGGCCATGGGAAGAGAACCAACCTTTGTTCATTTCTAAACCATAGAGAATGGGTTTGGGTGGAACATGGGAATCTAAAGTCAGAGGTTTCATATCTGTAATCCAAACAATCCGGCCATCCTTGTCGATGAAGGCAATGCTCAAGGGAATAAGGGTATCTTTCATCCAAAAACTGTGATAACCCTCTGT
>CAZEKS010000359.1:0-3239 GCA_964512795.1 uncultured Syntrophaceae bacterium | reverse complement strand
TGACCTCCCTCTCCTGAAGGACCCTTAGAAGTTTTACCTGAACAGAGGGAAGGATCGTGGAGATCTCGTCCAAGAAGAGCGTTCCTCCATTGGCCTCTTCGAATAAACCCTTCTTTGCCTGGATCGCTCCGGTGAAGGCTCCCTTGGTATGTCCAAAAAGTTCGCTTTCCACCAACGTTTCAGGGATTGCTCCGCAATTGAAAGGGAGGAAAGGTCGATCCGCCCTTGGGCTGTTATAATGGATGGCCTTGGCCACCAATTCTTTGCCGGTTCCGCTTCCTCCATAGATCATCACGGTGCTACTCCCCGGGGCAACCTTCTCGATTAAGGAGAAAATCTCCTGCATCTTCTTGCTTTTTCCAATAATATTGTTGAACTCAAATTTTTTCGCTACCTCCATCCTCAAGAGCCTATTTTCTCTGAGGAGGAGACTTTCTTTCTGGGCTTTGGAGATGTGGATGAGGAGTTCGTTCAAATCAATGGGTTTGGTGATATAGTCGTTCGCTCCTATTCTCATCGCCTCCACAGCGGTCTCGATCGATCCGTAAGCCGTCATCAAAATGACCATCACCTCCGGCCTGGTTCCCTTAATGGTTTTCAGGAGCTCAAGACCATCCATCCCCGGCATCTTCAGATCGGTCAATACTAAATCGAAAACATCTTTTTCAATCTTTTCAATGGCTTCAGGCCCGTTTTGGGCGACCTCTACACTAAATCCTCCCATTTGAGAAAGACCTTTTTTAATGATGTCCCGAACCAGGGCTTCATCATCGACGACCAATATATTTATGGCTTCCACATCAGACTCCTTTTAGCAGTATTTTTACCAAAAATTTGTTTTTAAATCAATGGAAATCATTTTTTCCAGAAATCTTCATTCCAGATTTTCAACAAAAGTTACAACACAGTTGACTGTTTATCAATTTCTTATAGAATATATTGAGTGGGGACCCATAGAAAAAGAGAAAGGGGGGGCATTCGTGGAAGACTGGATTTTGATTGCGGACGATGAAAAGATGATCTGTACGGTGTTATCTCAAAGGCTGACGAGAGAAGGATATTTGTGTGTAACAGCCCATAACGGAAAGGATGCCCTCAATCATTTTTATAAGGGAAAATTTTCGCTGATTATTTCAGATATCAGGATGCCTGGAATGGATGGTTTAGAACTCCTGCAGAATGTGAAGGCTGTACGACCAACCATGATGTTCATCATCATGACCGCTTATCCCGAGATCGAAGTAGCCGTAGAAGCGATACACCTGGGAGCGAATGACTTCCTTATCAAGCCCTTCGATATGGAACTCGCTGTTTTCAGTGTGAAGAAAGCCCTTGAGCAGAAGAAAATGGAGGAGGAGCTTGAGTCATATCACAAAAATCTGAAGAAATTGGTGGAAGAGAGGACCGTAAAACTTCAGCAGGCTTATCGCACTTTGAAGAAAGCCTATTTCGATTCAGTCAAGGTTTTGGCAGAAGCGATTGATGCCAAAGATACCTACACACGAGGCCACTCCGATCGAGTGAGGCGGATGAGTTTGCAGATTGCCATTTCATTGGGATTTACAGAGGAGAGGATGGAGGTTTTGGAATATGGAGCGCTCCTCCATGATATTGGCAAGATTGGCATTAAAGATGAGATTCTCAGCAAACCGGGGCCTCTCAGCCCCGAAGAGTATCAAACGATTCAACAGCATCCATTGATCGGTGTAAAGATTGTGGAGGGGATTGAGTTTTTTAAGGATAAGATTCCCATGATTCGCAGTCATCACGAGCATTTTGATGGGAGAGGATATCCAGATGGCTTGGCGAGAGAAGCCATTCCCCTGGAGGCGAGGATCATCGCTGTTCCCGATGCTTTCGATGCGATGGTCAGCCTGAGACCCCATCGGACAGCCATGTCCCTTGAGGACATCCTATTGGAGATGGAAAAATACAAGGGAAAACAATTTGACCCAAACATTTTGGAAATTTTTCTACAAGAAAAAATTTATGAATCATAATCCCAAGACAAATACATGGAATAATGGAAGAGTGGAATATTGGAATAGTGGGTTTGTATTCCAGTTTGTTAAAGCAACGAATCTTCGCCATTATTCCAACATTCCATGCGAGCTCAAACAATTTTGGTATCAATAAATTTTGAAATTCCAGGTAGATTGAACATCAGAATTATGCCAGCCAATCTCACCCCTCAATATTTAGAGGCAGAGCTTAAGTTTAAGCAAGCCAAGACCACGCCGGAGAAGATAAAAGCCCTTGAAGTGATGATGGCGGTCATCCCAAAACATAAAGGGACGGAAAGGCTTCGGGGACAGCTTAAGAGCCGAATGGCTAAATTGAAGGAGGAACTTCAGAGGAGACCCTCCATTGGGAAGGCGGAGCAGGCCTATAATATCAAAGGAGAGGGGGCCGCTCAAGTGATTCTTTTGGGGCTTCCCAATTCCGGTAAATCAAGCCTTTTCTCTCAGATCACCAATGCCTATTCTGAGGTGGGTGATTACTCTTTCACAACCCAAAAGCCCATTCCCGGGATGACAAAGTTTGAAAATTTACAGATTCAATTGGTGGATACCCCACCGGTTCAATTGGATCATATCGAACCTGGGTTCCCAAACCTGATTCGAAATGCGGATGCTCTTCTTCTTTTAGCAGACCTGACGGAAGACCCCGTCTCCCAGATGGAGATCGTCATTGAAGAGTTGAATAAAATGAGAATAAAGGTAGCAGGAAAAGGACCCATCCCCTCACTGGAAATGGGATGGGTTTTTCTGCGGGCACTCCTTGTCGGGAATAAATGCGATGTTAAAAATGCAATGGGAGCCTACCAAAGGCTGGAAAGCCATTTCCGCGACTCCTTTCCCATCTTGCCTATCTCTGCCAAAGAAAGAATGAATTTTGATGAATTGAAGAAAGAGACTTACCAAATCCTCGACATCATCCGCGTCTATACGAAAATTCCAGGAAAGGAACCGGATCTGACAGAGCCCGTTATTCTAAAGAAGGGGAGCACGGTGGGAGATGTTGCCCTCTCTGTCCATAAAGACTTCGTTGCCAAACTTCGATATGCAAAGATCTGGGGTTCCGGGAAATTCGATGGACAAATGGTCAAGCGGGATTGTCTTGTTAACGAAGGGGATGTGATCGAACTGCATCTCTGAAAAGAAATGGAATAATGGAGTAATGGAAGAATGGAATATTGGGTGGTTTGAAAAAATAACCCTGGGTGTGGTTTTTTGTAA
>CAZEKS010000358.1:0-3253 GCA_964512795.1 uncultured Syntrophaceae bacterium | reverse complement strand
TGTTTGGAGGTATTATATGGCTGAAGAGAAAAAAAGTTTTGGAGATTTTCTGGTAGGACTGGGGGTCCTTAGCGCCGATCAAATCAAAAAGGCACTCCAGGAACAGAAACTGAAAGGGGAGCGCTTGGAACAGACGATCATCCGGCTGGGTTACGCCAAAGAAGAACTGATTCTTCAGTGCCTGGCCGACTACTTTAATCTCCCGTATGTCGATCTGGACACGTATTTGATTGATGAGAAGATCGTAAAGGCTATCCCCGAAGAGACGGCGCGGCGTCATACACTCATCCCCATCTTTAAAATTGGAAACGCCTTAACAATCGCCATTACCAATCCCCTCAATCTCCTTGCATTGGATGAGGTGAGGAACAAGGTGAAGACCGATGTAGAGATAGCCATCGGTACCGAAAAGAAGATTAAAAAGGCCATTGAACAACACTATGGAGCCGCAGCGGCGGTCATCGAAAGCGCCGTCCAGCGAATGGCAGAAGGCAGCGCGGGCGGGCTGCCACAGGAACCTACGGATTACAGAAAGACCTATGACCTCGTTGCCAAAGACCTCCCCACTGGCCCGATGGAAGATGCATCGGCTGCCCGGATGCTTGATTTGGTCATGATGCAAGCCATCCGAGATCGCGCCAGTGATATTCACTTTGAACCCGATGAAAAGGCTCTGCTGGTCCGGCTTCGAATCGATGGTTTTTTATTTGAATCGCTCACCCTTCCTAAGCTAATCCAGCCCGCCCTCACCTCAAGGATTAAGATCTTGGCTGAGATGGATATTGCGGAGACCAGGCTTCCCCAGGACGGAAACTTCAATGTCAAACTTGAGAGGCGGGGATTTGAAATCAGGGTCTCCACTTTTCCTACGATCCACGGTGAAAATGTGGTGCTCCGAATTCTTGACCAGACCAGTCCTCTCTTCAAATTGGAGGAATTGGGATTCTCTGAAGACACGCTAAACCAATTCAAACAATTAGTTCGAAAAACAAACGGGATCATTCTGGTCACGGGTCCCACAGGAAGTGGAAAAACGACCACCCTCTACGCCCTTCTCAATATGATTAATTCAATGGATAAAAATATTATCACCATTGAGGACCCTGTGGAGTATCGGCTGGCGTTGATTAGACAGACACAGATCAATCCCAAAGCAGGAATCACCTTTGCCACAGGGTTGAGGTCTATTCTGCGACAAGACCCGGACATCATCATGATCGGAGAGATCAGAGATTTGGAAACCTCCGAAATTGCCATGCAGGCAGCCATGACAGGCCACCTGGTATTAAGCACGTTACATACCAACGATGCCCCGGAGGCCATTTCTCGACTGATGGATATTGGCGTAGAACCCTACCTCATCTCTTCATGTGTCATTGGAGTTCTGGCCCAACGACTGATTCGAACCATCTGCCCGGATTGCAAAGTTTCTTATCAGGTGGACCCGAAGAACATGAGTGATCTTGGTGAGGAGGCTACAAAGTTAAAAGAACCCTTAACGCTTTATCGAGGAAAGGGATGCAAGAATTGTAAGCAATCCGGATTCCGGGGAAGATCCGGAATTTATGAACTCCTCTTGGTCAATGAGGAGATTAAAAAACTCATTTCCGAAAGAGCTTCAACCCAGGTGATTCGAGAGGTAGCGAAGAAAACGGCAGGGATGGTTCCTTTGAGGGGAGATGGTCTGAGAAAGGTTCTAAGGGGAATCACCACTATTGAAGAGGTGGATCGGGTGGCCTATTAAATCAAGCCATTATCTTTAAGCAGATAATATTTTATTTGAACAAATTATACCTAAGAATCCAGTAAATCGCTGCCAGTCCATCCTTCCAACTAATTTTTTTACCCTCGGTATAATCCCGCCCCCAGTAGGAGATCGGAATTTCATAGATGCGGCAGCCCATTTTAGCAATCTTGGCTGTAAATTCTGGTTCAAACCCAAAGCGGTTACTCTTAATTTCTATTTTCTTAAGTATTTCGGATCGAAAAGCCTTATAACCCGTCTCCATATCAGAGAGATTTAAATCGGTGAGTATGTTCGATAAAATTGTGATGATCCGGTTTCCAAGGGCATGCCAGAAAAAAAGAACCCGATGGGGGCCCCCAAGAAATCGGGAGCCATAGACCACATCTGCCTTTCCGTCCACGAGAGGGGTGAGCAGTCGGGGATATTCAGAGGGATTATACTCTAAATCAGCGTCCTGAATAATCACAAAATCTCCGGTGATCCGGGTCATGGCTGTGCGAATGGAAGCTCCCTTCCCCTGATTAAATTTGTGGAAAAGCACAATTATCCCAACTCCTTGGATTCTTTTAAGGATCTCAACGGTCCCATCGGTAGAACAATCATCCACAACAATAATCTCCTTATCATAAGGTGTTTCCTGCACCCTTTTAACCACCTCGAGGATGGTACCCGCTTCATTATAGACTGGAATAATGACCGAAAGCCTCATATTCATTTCCTTTTAACCTTTCTTTCCAACGACAATAAGGGATTGTCCCACCAGGGTGGGGATCATTTTTTCCATCCAGATAAAGAGAGGGACCATTTTGTTAAATATCCCGATTTGCCTTGCCGGCAAAAGGCGCCTTCTCAAAAGGGTCCCATTGACAAACCATCCCAATATACCAAATAAATTAAAATATTTTAAGGAACAGATCCTGAAACCATTCCGCGTGAGCTTCTGGGATAGCTCTGATCTGCTGTATCGCCGAAAGTGGCCGAGTTCTTTGTCAAAAACATTATAAAGCGCCTTAAGCGCCGGGACCAGGATGATTAGCCTCCCGCCTGCTGGAAGCAAATGATATAAACTCTTTAAGACATCATCATCCTCCTCTATATGCTCCAGGACATTGGAACAGACAATGGTTTCGATAGGAGCGCCGAGATTTTTGGGAGGGGCTTGTCGGATATCCCAGAGAAGAACTCCCTTCAGATTAGAATGGCGCCGAAATTTATTTTCAACCGTTTGAAGGTAGCCTCCATTCACGTCGGCTGCAATCACCCTCCCATGACTCAACAGTAATTCCGTCAAATTACCAATTCCACACCCCACTTCAAGGATATCTTTGCCTAAGTAAGGCCTGATTTTCTCAAAAATCCATCGATGATAGGCATCAGCCCCCTCTAAGAGGAACAAGGTTAATGTATTCGTATTTTCGGTATCCATTATTTAGGTAGAAAATAACTTTCTTAAATCCCTCCCAACCGTCCGGCGCCAGAGTCCCAATGCCTCGCTTGCGTGAGTAA
>CAZEKS010000357.1:0-3256 GCA_964512795.1 uncultured Syntrophaceae bacterium | reverse complement strand
TAATCGGTGTAATCGTTCCATAATCCGTGTAATCAGAGATTTCTGGGCTTTTTCAGAAATCTCAAAAACAATTGACATATTTTACGGTTATGGTAATTTATGAAGAAGAATATACATCTCAGACCCCTCTCCCATAAACTTTAATAATAAAGGATAGGGTTGCTCGATGACCAGGATTCAAATCTCAATAGATCTATCTGGTCGCATCATTGTTTCCTTCCCTTATGATCCCGTCTTTGTTTCAAAGGTTAAGACCACCGAAGGCCACAGATGGCATCCCGTAGAAAAACGTTGGAGTTTTCCAAACTCCCCCTACCCTCCCCATCGATGGGGAGGGAGAGGGAGGGGGTGAAGAAGTTAGAATTGCCTGCCTGTCCGGTAGGCAGGGAACTGTCCCCGGAGTTCAATGCCAGCAGCAAAACAACTGAAATCTACACTCACGAAAAGCATTGGGAAGACAAGAAGTCAGTTGGACAATTTAAATCTGAATCGTGAAGGTGATGTGTGAGGAGAATTGGAAGAGGAGATTTTGGCCTACGGCCAGAGTTGGGATAAACGAAATACTTCGTCTATTATCCTAAATTAAGACAAAAAGCGAAGCATTTCGTTTGTAAACGAGTTAGTTGCAATTGGACGCTCTCGGAATCAAAAAGGAGAATTAATGACTGAGAATCTGATCGCTTTTATTGATAATCTCAAAAACAATCCACGGCTTTCTTCTTACAGCGAAGACCAAACAAAGATGGCCATAATCCAACCTATCCTTCGCCGCCTTGGCTGGGATACCGAAAATGTTGATGAGGTATGTCCTGAATTCTCCGTTGAGAATAGACGAGTTGACTATGCGCTGCGTCTAAACGGGCAAAGCACCGTTTTCATCGAAGCAAAAAAACCAAGTGAAGATCTGGAGAGCCAGAGCCACCAGGAGCAACTGCTCGATTACTCTTTTCGGCAGGGTGTCGATCTCGCCGTTTTAACGAATGGTATCACTTGGTCACTCTATCTCCCAAGAGCAGGTGGGGACTGGCGGTCAAGAAAATTCACCACCATTGACTTAATAGAGCAAGAGACTTCCAGTGTCGCCTCGAAGTTTGTCGACTTGCTTTCTAAGAAGAGCATTGAATCAGGCAAGGCTCTTCATAATGCGGAAGCAATTCACAAAAGCAAGTTGAAGGAGAAAGCTGTCCAAGATGCTTTGCCTGAATCTTGGAATAGGATAATCGAAGAGCCTGACTCATTGTTAATCGAACTGATCGCGGAGAGAGCAGAAAGAATATGCAGTTATAAACCTGAACTCACGGAAGTCACAAAGTTTCTTAAGCGCTATCAAGACCAATTTCTCCTCTTGCCGGCGGAAGAGCAGCCTGGAACAGAAGAAAGGCCACGGGTTAAAAAAAGGGAAAAATCCCCTGTCCAAGAACCATCCGAAAATCTGAAAATTTCCCAGGATGATTTGATACCTCATCTCGTAAAGATTCTGAGACGGCATGGTGGACGAGCAAGCAAAGAACAAGTCGAAGAAGAGATCTATGCAATGTTCAAAAGTAACTTTGATCATTCGTGGTATCAAGAGAAAGTCTCAGGCGGCGTTCCAAGGTGGCAACACAACCTTGCTTGGGCGAAGGAGCGCGCCAAGAAACGAGGTTTGATAAAGAGACCGAGCGAATCAGGCAGAGGATTTTGGGCGTTGACTGATAAAGGAATGAAATTTTCTTGAAAAATGAGCGTCCAACTGCAACTAACACGTTGCAAAAGACTGACGTCTAAACCCTTTCGGCTTCTTTTGCAACGGGAACGTTAGATGCAGTTGCAAAATAATTATGACGATAGATCAATTCAAAGACGACCTTGAACCTCATTATGATAACCTCGATCATATCGTTGGAAATATTATACGTTCCCTGATTCCAATGAAGAAATTTAAGTACTTTGAAGCCTGTCGTTTTAAACTGAAAGCTATATATTATATCCAAAATAAAATTGAATCCCTTGATAGTCAATACAAGAAATTCCTATCCTTGTGTATAACAGAAAATGCCCTCCATAAGCTTTCTTTGACTGGAGATGAAGACTGCTATTTTTACGTCCCCTTTTATGAGGCACTTGAGTTTGAAAACCTGCTTTCACAGGGTAAGTCCTGTCTTGATTGTTTTTCCAAGGCAATTGGCTCCATTTATAACGAGAGCCCTAACAATATCGATAGACTTTTAAATATTTTAAAATCAAAACCAAAACATCATAAAACCGATAAACTGCTGAGTTTTATAAAGAAGTCAGATAGATTAAATGGGGTGATCATCGATCCAAAGTCTAATGAAAAAAAGAGCATAAGAGATCTCATTAGTCACAGGGAGCGGATCGATATATTCTTTAGGATACGACTGGATCATAACACAGGGAAATATGTTTTGAGCGATGGAGCTTTATTAAATATGAGGCACCCAGAAATCTCGCGATTTCCTAATTATTTGGTAACCGAAATCAGTGCAAAAGTTTGGTTCCTCCTTTTGGGAATAATAGAAAACTGTTTTAGAGTTCAATTTATTGAAAGTGATGCAACTGCACCTAACACTGGTTAAAAGATCATTATCAAAAAGGAAGAAAATAGGGGTCAGCCCTTGACACGGGACAAATTTTAAAATTGACTGAAAAGATATTTTCCTCAAATCAGTATCACAGATACATTCTCCCAAAAACCTGCCGGCTTCGTCTGTGCCGCACAGGTTGGGTAGAAAGATATGTTAATAAAAACTTTGAAAACGTGGTCCTTCGGAATAGTGGGAATATTTATTTTATTCATTGTATCACCAGCATTGGCAGATAAGTGGAGCCAGCGTTATATCGAAAGTCTTCCAGATTCTGCCTTTGCTGCCATTGAGATTACGAAAGATGGGAAAAAAGTCCGACATCTTCCCCATCATAATCATGTAGGAGAAATTGATATTTATCATTTGAAGAGCGCTTTAGGCAGAATTCATCAGGTAAAATGGATGGATCCTGCAAACTTTGCCAGAGCCAAAGATCATTTGGATCAACACTTTCGGGTTTATAAGCAGGAGCGGGCTAAGGCTCGTGGGCTAAAAAATCCCATTAACATCAATAAGGCATCAATCAAGGAATTGATGCAGCTCCCTCACATTGGAGGAGAACGAGCACAGAATATAATTGAGTTTCGAAAAAAGCATGGAGGTTTCAAGAGTGTAGGAGAGTTGAGACGTGTTACTGGTATCGGACCTAAGATATTTAAAGATATCGA
>CAZEKS010000356.1:0-3268 GCA_964512795.1 uncultured Syntrophaceae bacterium | reverse complement strand
TGCATTAAGCCAAGGGGCTCAGATTTTGGATTCTTCCTGCTGTTATCTCGGTAAAATTCAATTCCCTGGACGAGGGAGCTGGCACAATTTCCGGCGCCCACAATGGCAATTCGGATTGGCTTTTTCTCCATATAAGAACTCAACCTTTCTAAAGAATATCCTCATCCCTTCTCAATTAAATTTAATTATCGTATTTCATTCCAAATGTCAAGCCATTTGGGACAAAAGATGAATCATTTTCCTTGACTTCTTTGTTTTTATTTGATAATTTCCGCAAGAATTCATTTACTTGACGATAAAGATGAAAAAAAGGAAATCCAAATTTCTTCAGCAACCTGTCCAGCATTTAGATCTCAAAGCGACGAAAAGCCTTCTCGATCTGGTTCAAGCCTTCCAGCATACCTCTTTTCAAAGCCGAAATGTCTTTAAATGTTTTGAAGTCTTTCGAAAAATGCTCGATGATCCTGCCTGCATTATCTTTTTGGGATTGTCCGGGGCGATGATCCCGGGCGGGATGCGCAGAGTGATCCGCGAGATGATCAAGATGAAATTGGTCGATGTGATCGTCTCCACCGGGGCTAATATCTTTCATGATCTTTTCGAGAGCTTTGGATATCGACATTATGTCGGGTCCGAGGGAGGCGATGACGATGCCTTGCGGAGACATCGTATCGTACGAGTTTATGATGCACTGATGGATGACCATGAAATCAATCAGGTGATTCACCTTCTCTCAAAGGTTCCGGAAAAGTTGGAGGAGAGGGTCGTTTCCTCAAGGCGATATTTGGAGGTTTTGGGGAGCACCCTCAAGGATGAGGGATCCATTCTCAAGACTGCCTCCCGCTATGGGGTTCCTGTCTTTATTCCTGCCTTGAGTGACAGTTCCATCGGAATCGGTCTGACCTTTCTCCACCTTCGAAAGAGAGTTTCCTCAGAAGGACTCCTTATCGATCAGATTCGGGACAGTTTTGAGATCGCTCAATTGAAGAAAATGGCCTCCGTCACCGGAGCAATTTACATTGGAGGAGGAGTCCCCAAGAATTATATTCAACAATTAGGACCTGTCAGTGAACTCCTGTTCCAAAAGGAGAGCGGCCATCGGTATGCCTTCCAGGTCACCACCGATGACCCAAAATGGGGAGGGCTCTCTGGCTGTACCTTTGAAGAAGCGAAGTCTTGGGGGAAGATCGAGAAGGTGTCGAACTATGCAGCCGTCTATATGGACGCGACCGTCGCTCTTCCCTTATTGGCCGGCGCCATCCTTCAGGAAGGAAAAGTATATCGGAAAAGGAAAAGACGCCGCTTTCGTTGGGAGGGGGATAGACTGAAATCCGTCCAATTTGTTTAACCCGCATTCATCTCTTCATTTCCTTCTTGGCAAGGCCAGGGTCCCCGCCTGTAAATCAATGAGTACAATGAGTTGAAAAATACTGCAGCAATGGTTATATTAGGAGGAGTAAATAATTGGGAAAAAAGGAGTTTGATCTCAATGAAAGATTCTGATTCGAAGGTTCCAGATCAGAAAGAGTTGGAAAAGGAATTGAATGATTACTTAGGTAAAAAATACGGAGACCGAATCCGGCTGGTCGTGCCCATGCTCTTCCCGAAGCCCCAGACAGAAGAAGTTTCGAAAGAAGAGAAAGAGCTGGGCGAAGGAAAAAAGAAGATTCATTTTGAACTAAAACCGGAGGAGTTGGAAGCCTTTTTGAATGATTACATCATCCGGCAGGATGAGGCCAAAGAGATCCTGGCCACCAAAATCTGCACACACTTCAATCGGATCAAATTCACCGAAATGACCAAGGGGCGCAATCGATATGAAGGGGTAGGCCATATCAAGAACAATATCCTGATGATTGGTCCCACCGGTGTGGGGAAGACCTACCTGATCAAATTGATTTCCAAGAAGATTGGAGTCCCCTTTGTGAAAGGGGATGCGACGAAGTTCAGCGAAACCGGTTATGTGGGTGGCGATGTGGAGGATCTCGTCCGGGATCTCGTTTATGAAGCCAACGGAGATATTGATCTGGCTCAGTATGGAATCATTTATGTGGATGAGATCGATAAGATCGCCTCATCGAATAACCTCATTGGTCCCGATGTCTCGAGGACAGGAGTTCAACGGGCTCTGCTCAAACCGATGGAGGAAACCGAGGTGGACCTGAAAGTCCCTCACGACCCGATCTCTCAGTTAGAAGCTATCGAACATTACCGGAAGACGGGTAAAAGGGAGAAACGGACCATCAATACTAAGAACATCCTCTTTATCATGAGTGGAGCCTTCAACGGCTTGGAGGAGCTCGTCAAGAGACGTTTGAATCGGGAAGGCATTGGTTTTGGTGCCGAGATCCGTTCGCAGGACGAACAGGCCGATTACCTGGAGCAGGTGAAGGCAGAGGATTTGATCGCTTATGGGTTTGAGTCAGAATTCATCGGACGGCTTCCGGTGGCCACCGTTTTTGAAAGACTGGAGATCGGAGACCTCTATGCGATCTTGAAAAACCCAAACAATCCCATCATCCTTGGGAAGAAGAAAGATTTTAAATCCTATGGGATTGACATTCAGTTTGAAGACGGAGCCCTTTATGAACTGGCCGTGAAGGCCTATGAAGAAAAGACCGGTGCGAGAGGATTGGTCAGTGCTATCGAAAAAGTTCTCATTAAATTTGAAAAACGATTGCCTTCTACCGATATTCAGAAGTTTGTCGTCACACGAGAGGTGGTGGAAAATCCGGAACGAGAATTGGCACGATTACTTAAGGACCCCTCCGATCCGGAGATGCTAGAAAAATTTGAAGCTCTCCTTTCTCATGAGAAGATGGCCTTGAAAGAGTCCATTCTGAGCAGGGAGGGAGAATTTAAAAAACGTTATGGAATGGTTTTTCGGGAGGGGAGGATTGATCTCATCGTCAATCGAATGATTGAAAAGGGGCATGATGTCAATACCGTTTCTGAAGAGGTGGTTGAGATTCAACGGCAGGTGGAGGAGTTTGAAAGGGATTTTGAGCGACGGACTGGAATTGACCTCCAATTTAGCGAGGAGGCCATTAACCGGATCACCGAGATCATCCTGAATGAAGACGGGAAAGGGACGGCGCTCTTTTCCCGGCTTTCAAAGGATTACGAATATGGGTTCGAATTGATCCGCGACAAAACGGGACAAAGAGATTTTATTGTTACCAGGGAGACGGTCGATGATCCAGAGGGGTATCTCAACCGCATGATTCGTGAGATCTACAAGCGACAGTCAGACCAAAGGCTTGAGGAT
>CAZEKS010000355.1:0-3269 GCA_964512795.1 uncultured Syntrophaceae bacterium | reverse complement strand
TCAGCCAATTTCCAGATGGGCAATCGGTGCCACCTCATATACCAGAAGGCAACCATAACCGCGAGGATCAGTCCGCCATAAAAGACCAACCCTCCTTCCCATATTTTAAATATCTGCACGGGATGTTGACGATACAAATCGAAATGGATCGAGACAAACAGGATTCTTGCCCCGATAATGGCTGATAAAACCGTGTAGAAGAACAGGTCCACGATATTTTCAAAAGACATCCCACTATTTGATTTTCGAATTTTCAGGGCGGCAAGAACCACGGCTGCGATAAAGCCCATTACGATGAAGAACCCATAGGCGTAAATATGGAGATTGCCGAAATGAAGCAGGATGGGGTACATAGTTCGGAGTTAAGAGTTAAGAGTTATGAATTTTAGGTCATTCTCAATGTGTGTTACGATTCACGAGTCACGAATCAAGGAGACTTTCTTAACTTTTTACGATCCCTGATCAATACCTCTAAGGCCATCAAACCGATACCGATACAGATGGCAGAATCTGCAATATTGAAGGCAGGCCAATGGTAGGTAGATAGGTGGAAGTCGAGGAAATCTACAACCTCCCCGTACCGAAGACGGTCGATGAGATTTCCAATCGCACCACTCAGAATGAGAGAAAATGAAAGGGCGAGAGTCTTCTCATGCTCCTTGATCTTAATGAAGAGAAAGACAATGGCTCCAACGGCAATCAGGGAAACAACTACAAAGAGGATGGAACCGATTCCCCCTTTTTCTCCCCCAAAGATTCCAAAAGCACCGCCCGTATTCCTCACATGGGTGAGATTGAAAAACCCCTGGATCACCTCCACCCTTTGATAGAGAGGTAACTTCTGCACCACCATGTATTTGGTCACTTGATCTAACAAGAGAATTCCAAAACAGAAAATCAAAAGGACCCAGTACTTTCGTTTCATTCTTCACCCCTCCTCCCCCATCCCTCTCCCCAGCGGGGAGAAGGAAAGGGAGAGGGTGAGGAACTGCAATCCGCAATCCCAAATCCGCAATTTGTTTATCCCTGGATCGCCTCGACACGCCTCTGGCAAATGGTTTGATGCTCTGGGTGATTCCCCACACTCAGATCGTAGTTCCAGCATCTTTCACACTTCTTACCCTCTGCCCTGGAGACTTCCACCCTTACCTCTTTTTCATCCTTAGCCCCGCTCACAGCGGGATGAAGGATGACCGAGGAGACAATAAAGATTGACTTGAGGTCCTTCTCATAACCTTCAAGAAATGAAAAGACCTTTTCAGGAAGATGGAGATGGACCTGTGCATCCAATGAAAGCCCGATCACCTTTTCCTTCCGGGCCTCTTCCAAGGCTTTGGTCACGATTGCCCGAATCTCCCAGATCTGCTCCCACCGATCGTTTAGGGTATCGTCCAAATATTCACTTTGCACATCAGGAAACGAAGCAAGGTGAACACTTTCCGCCCTCCCCGGCCCTTCAGGAAGGAATTTCCAGACTTCTTCGGCAGTGAAAGAAAGAATAGGAGCCATGAGGCAGGTCAGTGCCCTTAAAATTTCATAAAGGGCGGTCTGTGCCGATTTCCGACCCCGGGAGCGGGAGGAAAAAGTATAAAGCCGATCTTTCAAGATATCAAAATAGAGGGCGCTCATCTCCACCGCGCAGAAATTCTGAACACTATGGTAAACCGTGTGAAACTCAAAACGCTCATACGCCTCGCGAATTCTAATAATGAGTTTCTGAAGCTGATGGAGTGCCCATCGGTCCATCTCATGGAGTTCGTGATGGGGAACCCGGTCTTTCTCGGGAGAGAAGTCATAGAGATTCCCTAAAAGAAAGCGATAAGTGTTTCGGATACGAAAGTAGCTATCGGCTAAACGTTTCAGGATCTCGTTGGAGATCTTAATGTCATCTTTGTAATCTTCCGCTGCGACCCAGAGTCTCAGGACGTCGGCTCCCAATTGATTGATGACTTCTTCGGGTGCGATCACATTTCCCGCTGACTTGGACATTTTCTTCCCCTCTCCATCGACAACAAATCCATGGGTGAGGACGGAGAGATAAGGAGCGCCCCCCCTTGTCCCAACAGAAGTAAGAAGCGAACTGTGAAACCAGCCCCGATGTTGATCGCTTCCTTCAAGATAGAGGCTCGCCGGCCATTCAAGATCGCTCCGTTTTTCCAGTACGGCGGCATGGGAGACACCCGAGTCAAACCAGACATCAAGAATATCCATCTCTTTTGAAAATTCTTTTCCTCCACATTGCGTGCAGTGGGTTCCTTTGGGCAAAAGATGATCGGTGCCTTCTTCAAACCAGATGTCCGCTCCCTTCTCCACAAAAAGGCGGACGATATGATCGATGGTCCCCTGATTGACCAAAGGTTGTTTGCAGGCATTGCAGTAAAAGACGGTGATGGGAATCCCCCAGGCCCTCTGCCTGGAAACACACCAATCGGGCCGGTTTTCAATCATTCCGTAGATTCGATCCCTTCCCCAGGGAGGAATCCAGGTCACTTCATTGATTGCCTTCAGGGCATTCTGTCTCAATCCCTTTTTATCCATCGAGATAAACCATTGTTCTGTGGCTCGAAAGATGATCGGGTCGTTGGTTCGCCAACAATGCGGATAGGAGTGCACCATCATCTCTTCTTTCAGGAGCGCTCCGACCTCAGCCAGTTTCTTGTTCACGGCATCATTGGCATCAAAAACGAACTTCCCTCCAAAGAAAAGGACATCGTTGGTAAACCGGCCATTATCATCGACCGGGCTGTAAATCTCCAAACCGTATTGCACCCCGCTTTCGTAGTCCTCCTGACCATGGCCGGGCGCTGTGTGAACGCACCCTGTTCCAGCCTCTAGGGTGACATACGAGGCAAGGATAATGAGCGAATCCCTCTCGAGGAAGGGATGCCGGCATTTGAATCCTTCCAATCGCTTTCCTGGAAATTTCTCCAACACTTCATATTTCTTGATTCCGAGTTTCTTCGTGACCTCTTCCAAAAGGCCATCTGCCAAGATATAGATCTCCCCCCCCACGTCGACCGCCGCATAAGTAAAATCAGGATGCAGCGCAATCGCTAAGTTAGCCGGGATTGTCCAGGGCGTGGTGGTCCAGATGATGACATAAACGGGTTTCCCCCCACCCTTACCCTCCCCCTTGAAGGGGAAGGGGTGGGAGGGGGTGGATACCATTTTGAATTTCACATAGATGGAGGGGGAACGGTGGTCCTCATATTTCACCTCTGCCTCAGCCAATGCCGTCTTGCAAGTGGGACACCAGTGGACCGGTTTCT
>CAZEKS010000354.1:0-3276 GCA_964512795.1 uncultured Syntrophaceae bacterium | reverse complement strand
CTTGTGCTCTCGGCCGTGTTCGGCCCCATGGCCTTCTTCGGCGGCTCGACGGGCGTCATCTATCGCCAGTTTTCCGTAACCATAATCGCCTCCATGCTCCTGTCGGTGGTGGTGGCACTGATCCTGACACCAGTCCTCTGCGCTTCCATTCTCAAACCGGTGGCAGCAGGGCATGAACCCGCGGAAAATGCGGTCTTTTTTCTGCGCCCCTTTTTCAGATGGTTTGACCGCATTTTTTTCCGGGTCAGAAACGGCTATGTGAAAACGGTCGAACGGTCTTTTTCGAGGAGACTGCTTAGACTGTTTTACTTTGTGATTTATATCTTGATTGTGGCGGCCGTGGGGTTTCTCTTTTACCGTACACCCACGGCCTATGTTCCCGATGAGGACCAGGGAACCCTGATCGCCCAAGTGATGTTGCCGACCGGCGCCACCCTGGAGCAGACCCAGAAAGTCGTGGAGGAAGTCCAGCGGTATTTTCAGGAGAGCGAAAAAGAGGCGGTGGAATCCTGCATGGCCATTACCGGCTTTGGTTTTTCAGGGAGGGCACAGAATAATGGGATGGTATTTATTAAGCTCAAGGACTGGAAACTCCGAAATCGATCGGTCTTTATCAGACTCATAGACTGGATATTCCAAAAAGATCGAAAGGATTTGAAGGTGAAGGTCATTTCGGAACGGGCCATGAAGACTTTTTCTCAATTCCGCAATAGCGTAGTCTTTGCCTTCCCTCCGCCTGCCGTGATCGAGCTGGGTATCGCAACGGGGTTTGACTTCCAGTTGCTGGACCGGGGCGGACTCGGTCATGAAAAGCTGATGGAGGCCCGTAACCAGCTCCTCAGCATGGCTTCAAAAGACAAGCGCCTGGCCAAAGTCCGTCCCAACGGCCTTGAAGATGTGCCCGAATACCGAGTCGACGTGGACTGGGAAAAGGCTGGTGCCCTGGGGGTTCCCATTACCTCCATCCATCGCACCGTCTCGGAGGCCTTCGGGAGTGCCTATGTCAACAACTTCATCCAGGGCGGCCGAGTCAAGCGTGTATTTGTTCAGGCAGATGCTCCCTACCGTATGCTGCCCAGAGACATAGACAAGCTTTACGTGCGCAACACCGCGGGGAAGATGGTTCCGTTTTCTTCCTTTGCTTCCAACCACTGGACATCGGCTTCTCCCCGGCTCGAACGATTTAATGGATTTCCGTCCATGAATATCCAGGGAGAGCCGGCACCGGGGAGGAGTTCCGGTGATGCGATGAAGGCCATGGAAGAAATGGTCTCGAAATTACCGCAGGGGATCGGTTTTGAATGGACCGGGCTTTCCTATCAGGAGCGGAGTTCGAGTTCCCAGGCGCCCCTGCTGTATGCTTTTTCCATCATCGTAATCTTCCTGTGTGTGGCGGCCCTTTATGAGAGCTGGCCAATCCCGCTCGCCAATATGCTGATGTTGCCCCTCGGTGTATTCGGTGCAACGCTGGCCACATGGTCTCGTGGTCTGCACAATGATGTCTACTTCCAGATTGGGTTCCTCACCACGCTCGGTTTGACCACAAAAAACGCCATCCTTATTATTCAGTTCGCAAAGGAGCGGCTGGCGCACGGAGAAGGACTGATGGAGGCGACCCTCGGGGCGGTACGGGTGAGATTCCGACCGGTTATCATGACATCGCTGGCCTTCTTCTTCGGAGTCCTGCCCCTGGCCATCGCAACAGGCGCGGGCGCCGGCGCAATGAAGGCCATTGGCACTGCTGTCACCGGTGGGATGCTCTCCGCCACATTCATTGACCTCTTTTACATTCCGCTGTTCTTCGTCCTCGTATCCCGCATGTTTAAGGGGAAGCAACAAGGACATACACCCGGAAGCGGCCCGGATTCCGCCAATTCTGCGGAGCCAGGTGAGATCGGCTGATGGATTGCAACATATAAGGGTCCCATCGATGTTTGATAGGATGTATAGGATTTCAGGGGTTTCCTAAGATCGGAATTGCGGGGATTTGAAAAGGGGAGGTGATTTATTAAGGCGAAGTGCGCCGGGATGGGGAGGGCGACCTTTGGGGGTATGTTTGTCTCCACATTGCTAACCCTCTTTGTTTTTCCCGTGGCCTCCGCGTTATTGGATGATCTTCAGGAGAAGTTGAAAAATCTGTTGAAGAAGAAGAGAAAAATAGTGGAGTAAGAAGATATTGATGAAGAGAAATGGTTATGCTTTAAGCGGGGGATATCGTTTTGTGCACCCTTCTGAATCCGTGAGAGGCAATTCAGGTTTAAGGACACTCAGCTCCATTCCACAATCACTTTTTAGAAAGCACCTAACCGGCATAAAGATTGCAGTAATTTAGGAAGGTCAATTTAATCTTAATTTATAAAACCTATTAATTTCGTGAAGTTAGAAATTTTTCGGATTACATAGGAATTGAAATTTATTGACAGAAGTGACAAATTATGGTAATTTTCCTGCCAATATTGATAGAGGGGATTGATATTTAATGAAATACATGGTCACTATAGTGATATCTTTTTGTTTATTTTTACTCGCGACTCCTTCCTCAGCCGGGATCTATCGATACGTAGATGAGAGGGGAGTCATTCATTTCACCAATTGCCCGAGAGACGCCAAATTTAAACTCTACATCCGTGAGAGTAGGGAAGATGTTGGGAGCGAAAGTAGCTCCTTTATAAGAGATTCAAATCAATACGACTCTTTGATTTCTGAGTTTTCAAAAAAATATCAGGTGGATTTTGCCTTGATCAAGGCGATGATTCGGGCGGAGTCTGGATTCAATCCTTTTGCCGTTTCAAGAAAAGGGGCAAAGGGGTTGATGCAATTAATGCCAGAAACCGCTTCTCGGATGAATGTTTCGAACATCTTGAACCCCAGAGAGAATATTGAGGGAGGGGTACGTTATTTTAAGTATCTCCTCTCCCTTTTTGATAATGATATCCGACTCTCCTTAGCCGCCTATAATGCGGGCGAGAACCTCGTTGGGGAGTTACGTTCGGTCCCTCCTTATCGGGAAACAGTGAACTATGTCAGGAAAGTGTTGAGCTATTATCAATCCTATAGGCCTTAATTTTTTAAAGCTTGCCGAGAAATCAAACAGATAGTATAATCCCTTCTGTGGAAAAACTCAATCGCCAACAGATACTGAGCCTGCCCAATGGAGTGACCATCCTCAGGATTTTAGCCATTCCTCTTATCCTCGTTCTCCTTTTTTACGTGGGTCGGGGATATCAACTCCTCACCGCACTGCTCTTTCTTGGGGCCGCCGTTACCGATACATTC
>CAZEKS010000353.1:0-3279 GCA_964512795.1 uncultured Syntrophaceae bacterium | reverse complement strand
CTCATCGCTCAAATGTGCCGCTTCAAGTTTTCTCTGGAGAGACCACCCCGATCCTGGACATAGGATCTCCGCCCATCACTTGGGATTACCTTCTTATTGCCTTTCTTGTATAGATTTAGTAATCTTTTATTTATCGGCCAGGGGGAACAGAGAATTCGTTTCAGAAAGGAGAATGGTAATGTCAAAAAAGATCTTATTGGCTCTGGTCATTTTGATTTTCACTCCTTGCCTCGCCTTTGCACAAAAAGGCCCAATATTGGAATTGGAGGGGCGCTATTGGATTACGGATTTGAAAGGGAAAGTTAAGGTTATAGAAACTTTCACAGGCACAGACGTTGATTTTAAACGTGACCTCGGGATAAAGGATGAAAACTTTCCAGAGGCCCGGCTTACATGGTATACAGGGTCAAAGAGCAAAATCAGACTCGCTTATACCCAGGCTGGCTTTGAGGGTGATGAGAATCTTAACCGGACCATTGAGTTCGATGGGAAAACCTATACTGTCGGGACACGTGTCAAAACGGATGTGCAGGTCAGGTATCTTAGATTAGGATGGGCGTGGCAGTTCATTGATAT
This sequence comes from uncultured Syntrophaceae bacterium, assembly GCA_964512795.1. GTDB lineage: Bacteria > Desulfobacterota > BSN033 > BSN033 > UBA1163 > UBA1163. The sequence continues at coordinate 2,703 of CAZEKS010000353.1, read as the reverse complement.
TGGCAAAGGAGCGGTCAAACTTGGAACGCTTTTGGAAGGGAAAGGGTTCTGGGGTAAAGTATCCCTTGACGCGCCAGATCTAAGCCCTCCTGTTAAAGAATCGGAAAAATTCTTATTCGGGCTTCCTACCATTGGCATTGCTCTCGACATCCATCCCCATAAAATGGTGAATATTTTTGGAGAGGCTTCGGGATTAACCGCGGGAAGCTATGGATACATCTATGATGCCGAGGCAGGCATAAAATTAATCCCAATAAAATTTTTAAGCATCATAGCTGGTTACAGAATTTTTGATATTAAAGCCAAAGACAAACCTGACTACGCCAAGTTAAGGTTTCATGGCCCGTTTATAGGAGCGACACTGAGATTTTAGCAGGCTACTGAAAAACTCCCATCTGCTTCGTTTCCCTCATCCTTCGTCATTGCGGCGTACCTCCAAGTACGCCTCATTCCTCAGGATTTCGGGAGCCTTGCATCTGGGCATTTTTGAGCAGCCTTAAAAATATCACTTTTTCCGGAACCTGCTAGTTCCTCTTGTCAAAAGTCAATCTTTTTGATAAAAGATTTTTATGCCGGTGAAAGATAAAGAATTAAAAAAAGCCATAAGATTGGGAATTAAGACACTGATCCTTCAGGAAGTCAGATTATCGCGATTGGAACGAGCCTTTACTCCGTACATCATGACCGATGAAATGTCCCATTCGATCCAAGAGACAAAGAGGATGATTATCAAGTTGACACGATCGATGGATCATAAAAAAAGAACTGTTCTCCTGAAGCGAATGGTCTGCCAAGCCGTAGACGAGGAGATCGACCGGGCCATTGAATTGAGGAAGACCAAATGCATTCGCTGTTCGCACGGGAGATTTTATGATGAGGCAGGCACGGCTTATGTGAATTTACCCGTCAAAATCCGGGCGGTGGCCATCGGATGCGATCAGCTCCGACCTGGCCTTAGAAAAAGTTGCAGGAGATTTGTGGAGATGTCAACGGCACCCTCGTTGGATCAATACCTCAACGAGATGACCCTTCTGTGTGAATTCAAGGACGTGATCAACCGGATCGAAGAGGTTTGGAAAGACTACCTTATGCAGTAAACCGCAAAGCGCATAGAGCATAGCGCATAGCGTCTAAAATTACAAATAAATTCCCCCCAAAAGCATTTTAGATCCCTTCAACATGTCATCCTGAACTTGTTTCAGGATCTCACCTTATGGAAAAAGGAGAAAACGAACTGAACATGCCAAGAAGAGATGCCGAAACAAGTTCAGGATGACAATAGCAAGTCCTTCAACTATTGGTGCTTCTCGTTTCGCTATGCGCTTTGCGCTCCGCGCTATGCGTTTTAGGCTAAGGCTTCCGCTACCAATTCCGTAATATCCATCACCTTGATCCGGCCTTTCTTCTCTTTTCGGAGTCTTGCTGCAGCGAGTTGTAAGTTGGACTTACAGGAAGGACAGGCGGAAACAATCGTGTCGGCTCCTATGTCAGAGGCCTGCAGAACGCGCTTATAGGATATTTCTAAGCTCATCTCAGTATCAAAAGCCTTCAGTCCCCCGCCGCCGCCACAGCATTTGGCGAGGTTTCTGTTCTGAGGAAATTCAACCAATTCCACCGATGGGATCGCCCGGATGACATTTCGAGGTGGATCATAGATATTCATATGCCGCCCGATATCACAGGGGTCGTGATAAGCCACTTTCATTTTAGCCCCAGTCTTAAAAGTGAGCTTGCCGTTCGTGATGAGCTTTTCCAGATATTCTACCGTATGATATACCTGAACATTAGAAAACCCATTATGCTTTGGGTAAAGATCTTTAAAGGTTCGGTAACATCCGGCGCAGGTGGTAACAATCTCTTTGAGACCCATCCGTTCGAAATGACTTATATTATTTTTGATACATCTCTCAAATTCTTTTTGATCCCCTGCCAGATAAGAGATATATCCGCAGCAATACTCCTGATTCCCCAAAGCCGTATAGTCAATATTCGCCTTATCCATGATCTTCAAGGTGCTTGGAATGAGATGGATGTCCTGATAGGAAGCCACACACCCGAAAAAAAGAAGGGTTGATGCTTTTTCTTTAAACTTATACCCCGTGGGATAGACGTCACCCCTTTTTTCTATGGCTTCCCCAAAGGGGTTTCCTTTTTCTTCAATCGATTGTATCAGCGTCCGGTGGATGGGCGGAAGATACCCTGCCTCTACGAGTCGTACTCGGGCGGCCTGGACAATATCAGAAACCTTGACAGCCGCGGGGCAGACGGCATTGCAGTTCAGGCATGTGGTACATTTATAAAACCTTTCCGCAAGTTCTTTCGAGGGTTTCAGTCTCCCGGTGAGGAGGTGATAGGCCAGTATCACCCTTCCGCGCGCATTGATGGATTCGAGGGAAGTCTCCTCATAAGTAGGACACCCGGCTCGACAGAACCCGCACATGATACAGGCCATAATCTCATTATCCAGCGCCTCGCCAAAGGGTTGAATCTCGCTAGGCCTTTCAACAAGGGGTAGAAAGGCAAAATTCTCATAAATGTCTTGAATGGAGTCGTCGAATCCCATCTTCCCTGGATTGAGTATATTGTTTGGGTCAAGGGCTGTTTTGATCTCCTTCATGACTTCGAGAGTTTCCCCAAGTTCCCTCTTTATATAAGGCGATTTGGCCATTCCTGTTCCATGCTCTGCGGTGAGCGTCCCCCTGA
>CAZEKS010000352.1:0-3287 GCA_964512795.1 uncultured Syntrophaceae bacterium | reverse complement strand
TCAATAAAAAGCGTCAGTCAGAGGATGGTAATAACTGATCCCCGCCGGTGCATCCAAGGGGGGATGATATGGTTTGATGTACTGGTTTTTTTATGAAAAAATAAATTGCGAAAACATTAGAAGAAAATTAAAATTTGACAAATAAGTTGTTAAATCTTACAAATCGGTTTTTCATTAAAAGGAGATAATCCAATTTTAGGAGAGTCGTATGAAGTGTCATCGTTGTGGTAGTGTGATGGTCTATGAAAGATTCTATGGTTCCGATGAGCATTTCTTAGGATGGAAATGCGTCCTGTGCGGAGAGATTATTGATCAGGTGATTTTGGAGAACCGTCAGACGAAGATTGGCAGGCAGAATAGAGAAAGAAGGAGAGAAAGTGATTCCTGATGAGACGAGGTGAGGTATTACCCAGGGGTCATCTTTTTTTCTTGCATTTACATAAAAAGTAAGGTATAAATCAATTGTTGCATAGAGCTTTTTTGGCAGTGAGGCAAAAACCATTACCCGTAAAGAACTCTTGACAACTTCTTTATGGGTTTTTTATTAACCCTGCGGAGTCTACCAACCTATTTCTGCATGATTTAGTCATTGCTTGCCTGCAAGTCGTGTGAAATCGTGGAAATCATTGGTTTGGCGGAAAAAAAGGGAAGGGTAGCTCCGATCGATATAGACGGAATTATTTAAGGATTGATGATGAAGTTTTCAGAGTTAGATTTAAAGCCGGAAATTCTGAAGTCCCTGAGTGGCATGGGGTATCAGGATTTGACACCCATCCAGGAAGAGACTTTCTCTCCTATCCTGAAAGGCAGAGATCTTCTGGCCCGGGCAGAGACCGGCTCGGGTAAAACTGCAGCTTGCGCTATTCCACTGGTCCAGATGATCGATCCTTCAGTCAACGCCATCCAGGTCCTCATCCTGGTCCCTACACGTGAACTGGCATTTCAATATGTGGAGGAGATCGATAAGATTGCAAGATTTACAGATGTTGTTCCTTTTGCCATCTTTGGCGGATTCTCCATGGAGATTCAAAAAGCCAAATTAAGGGACAAGGTCCATATCCTCGTCGCCACACCTGGACGATTGATCGATTTGCTATATCATACTAAAGCGATTGACCTCTCTTGTGTTCGCACACTGGTTTTGGATGAAGCGGACGAGATGCTGAAGATGGGTTTTGTTGAAGATATAGACTTGATCCTGTCCTGTCTGATCCACGAGCACCAGACATTGTTTTTTGCAGCAACGATGCCCGACGAGATTGATCGATTGATCAGAACCTACCTGAAAGGACCTGTCAGAGTGGAATTGAATAAGGAACAGCTGGCTCCGCAGAGTCTTGCTCACCATTTTCAGTATACGGGGCGGCGTGATCGGCTCAATGCCCTGATTGAATACTTGAAAAGGGAGGAGATCTCCCAGGCCATTATCTTCTGCAATTCACGACATCACGGCGAGAAACTAATCAAGGAGTTGGAAGGGAGATTTAAATCGATAAGCTATATCCACGGAGGTTTGGAACAATCGAGACGGACATCGATCTTCGAGCGTTTTCGCCGAAATGAAATTACCTTCATGGTTGCCACGGACGTTGCCGGTCGCGGACTCGACTTCAGCTATGTCAGTCATGTGATTAATTATGACTATCCTCGCGACCTGGAATCCTATACACACAGGACAGGAAGGACAGGGAGAATGGGGCGGTCCGGCATTGCCATGACCTTTGTGACAAATCAGGAATTGAAGGATTTGAAATCCTTGCTTAAGATGAATCGTATTGATCCCGTGTGGCATGGAAACATCCCTGAACTCCAGCCTGTCTCCAAATATCACGGGAAACAAGATGGTAATAGATACTTCCAAAAGCGGCCCCGGCCGGCACCTAAAGTTAAATCCTATCCCCTAACAGGAACGATCCCGACACCTCTTTCATCCCGCCAACAGAAGGCGACAGGCTTGTGAACGGGATGTCGTCCCACTGAAAATCGGCAGGTGGGTGTGCTTCCCTGCCTACCGGCAGGCAGGCAAAAGTTTATCAAGCGGTTCTTTTCCATATTTTATTGGGGACAAGCGATTTTACTTAAGGTGGGTATTGCAATTGGTAGTGTTTTTGTGCAACCTTGAAACAGAGGATTAGAGGCTTACCCGTAGGGCTTCAAGAGGAACTTATGAAACGTGACGATTTGCGAAATATCGCTCTGATTGCTCATGTCGATCACGGAAAGACAACCATCGTCGACGGCTTGCTCAGGCAGTCAGGCATTTTCCGTTTGAACGAGCAGGTTGAGGATCGGGTCATGGATAATATTGACTTAGAACGGGAACGCGGCATTACCATCATGGCAAAGAATACGGCCATTGAATATAAGGGAGTCAAGATCAATATTGTCGATACCCCAGGCCATGCCGATTTCGGCGGGGAAGTGGAAAGGACGCTCAAGATGGTGGATGGCGTGCTGCTCCTCGTCGATGCCTCGGAGGGCCCTTTGCCCCAGACAAGATTCGTTCTGAAAAAGGCCCTCGAGTTTAATCTTCCTCCTATCCTTGTGATTAACAAGATAGACCGGGCGGATGCGAGGATCCAAGAGGTGTTGAATGAGGTCTACGATCTTTTTATTGACCTCGATGCCACAGAGAAACAGCTTGAATTTCCAATTGTCTACACCAACGCAAAGCTCGGGATAGCGAAACGACATCCTGATGAGAATGCGAAAGACCTCCAGTGCCTGTTTGAGCTCATCCTTCGCGCCGTTCCACCCCCTGAAGGGGACGAAGAAGGGCCACTGAAGCTTCTGGTCACCAACATCGACTATAACGATTACGTGGGCAGGCTTGCCATAGGGAGGATTTTCTCAGGTTCGGTCAAAGTGGGCGATTGGGTATCGATGATCAACGGCAAAGGGGAGCCGATGAAGACGAAGGTGACATCGCTCTGTGGATTTCGGGGGCTCGAAAGGGTAGAAATCAAAGAGGCCCGAGCAGGGGATATTGTCGCCCTGACCGGGATTGAAGGGATTAATATTGGTGATACCATCTCCGATATTGAAAATAGCGAGCCTCTCCCGAGAATTGCAGTGGACGAGCCCACCATCTCCATGGTTTTTTCTGTGAATACATCCCCTTTCGCCGGCCAAGAAGGAAAGTATGTCACATCGAGAAACCTGAGGGAGCGGCTCGAAAAAGAGCTCTTGTACAATGTGTCGATAAAGGTTGACTTTGATTCCACAGATTCTTTCAAGGTGATGGGAAGAGGGGAACTGCAGCTTGCGATCCTGATCGAGATGATCAG
>CAZEKS010000351.1:0-3289 GCA_964512795.1 uncultured Syntrophaceae bacterium | reverse complement strand
TGACCCATGAAAAAGGTTAAAAATTCATCAAGAGGACTTTTTCGACAGTCTCGTTTACGAGTTTCGATAACGTTAAACTCTAATTCCATTAAAAGATCTAAGACGTAACCGAATGACGATACGGGCTTCGTAACCCAATGACCATCTAACTCTCTTTCTCCTTTTCTTTCTTGGCCTGGGCAATCACCTTCTCAGCCAATTGGGCAGGAATTTCCTCATAGTGGGAGAATTCCATGGTAAAGGTTCCACGGCCGCCCGTCTTGGAATTCAGGTCCGGAGCATATTTCAACATTTCTGACATGGGGACATTGGCTTCGATCATTTGATAATTTCCTTTGGCATCGACTCTCAAAACCCTGCCCCGCCTGCTGTTGAGGTCACCGATCACATCCCCGATGGTCTCATCCGGCGCCGTCACCACCGCCTTCATTATAGGCTCAAGAATCACGGGGTTGGCTTCCTGGACACCCTTTTTAAAAGCCATGATCGCTGCGATCTTAAAAGCCATTTCCGAAGAATCGACCTCGTGAGATTTCCCATCATAAAAACGGACTTTCACATCCACTACAGGATAGCCAGCCAACACTCCACTTTGCATGGCTTCAGCAACTCCCTTCTCCACGGCTGGAACAAAGTTTCTTGGAACGTTCATCCCACTGAGAGCATTGTCGAATTCGAAACCCGATCCCCGTGGAAGAGAAGAAATATCGAAATGGACTTCAGCAAACTGTCCCCTGCCTCCGGTCTGTTTCTTATGACGGTAAATCACACCGGTCTTTGATCCGCGAATCGTCTCTTTGTAAGGAACTTTCGGGACACTGAGGTTCACCTCCACTCCGAATTTTCTTTTCAATTTTTCAACGATCACCTCCACATGGGTCTGCCCCACACCGGAGAGAATGATCTCACCGGTTTGTTCATCTCGGCCTAACATCATCGTCGAATCTTCCTCGTGGATACGCGCGAGTGAGGCGGTGATTTTATCCTCATCCCCTTTGCTCTTCGGGGTCAGCGCGTAGGAGATTACAGGAAGAGGGAGTTTTGTTTCTTCGAACACAATGGGCTTTTTCTCATCGCAGAAGGTGTCCCCTGTGGTGGTCTCCTTTAGCTTGGCAACCGCCACGATATCCCCCACGCCGGCGAAACCTATCGGTTTCTGCTTTTTCCCTTCCAGCAAGAAAATCTGGGCGATTCTCTCTTTCACATCCTTTTTTGAATTGTAGAGGGTAGAATCTGCATTCGCGGATCCGGAATAGACCCTGAAGAGATTCAGTTTTCCGGCAAAAGGATCAGCGACCGTCTTAAATACAAAAGCAGAGAACGGCGCCTCTTCTTTGGGTTCACGGGTTTCAGGCTCTCCTGTCTTGGGATTCTTTCCGTGAACTGAACCTCTTTCCAAAGGTGAAGGGAAACAGGAGATCGCCAGATCCAGAAGGGGTTGAATCCCGATATTTCGAATAGACGAACCGCAAACGGCAGGCATCAATTTCCCTTCCATGCTCCCTTTTCGAAGACAGCGATTGACTTCCTCTATGGAAACCTCTCCTGACTCCAGATATTTTTCCATCAACTGATCATCCATTTCGACTACGGTCTCGACCAACTTCTCGCGAAGTCGTTCAACCTCCTCTTTCATGTCCGGCGGAATGTCTTTGAGTTCGAATTGGCCACTTCCGTCCTCTCGATAGAAATAGGCCTTCCTCTGAATCAAATCCACCACTCCTTTAAAATTTCCCTCTCCTCCGATGGGAAGTTGGACAGGGACGGCGGGTTGCGAAGGGAAAGTCTTTTTCACCTCCTCAACCACTTTCAGAAAATTGGCCCGCTCCGTATCCATTTTGCTGACATAGAGGATTCGTGGAACTTGAAATTCATTGGCATATCCCCACACTGTCTCGGTTTGAACCTTCACCCCCGAATTCCCGCTAACAACGATGATGGCCCCATCCACCACCCTCATGGAGGCTTTTGCCTCGGCGATGAAATTGGCGTACCCCGGTGTATCGATGATATGAAATTGATGTTTATTCCACTCAAAGTGAGAAAGAGAGGCGCTGATGCTGATCTTTCGATTCATCTCCTCCGGTTCAAAATCCATTAAAGAGGAACCATCATCAACTCGGCCAAGCCGGGTATTCTCGCCTGTATCAAAGAGAACGGCCTCAACCAAGGAAGTCTTCCCTTCTCCGCCATGGCCAAAGGTTCCTATGTTACGAATGTGGGTCGGTTCAGCTCGTTTCATCTCTTCTCCTTTCCATGATTCATCCTATCCATAAGACCGATGTAATAAATTACCTTTTTTCCCAATCAAAAGTCAACCCTTCCAACCTCTTTTTCGACTTCTTCCTTTCAACTTCTTCGCTCTAATATTGTGGTTCGCGTTCAAGGAATGGGTCAAACTCTTATCTCTCCTCCGATCATTGACACAGGAGAAAGATGTCCTTAGAATATTTGGCAAGGAGGTTCCAATATGAAGAGCCCTGTCTTTTTTTCGGATCTGAAGGTTGAATCTGGGAAAACCCTCCTGGACAAATTGTCCATCCTTTTAGACCGTGCTGACCTGAAGGGAAAGATCAGGGAGAAGGATCTGGTAGCGATCAAACTCCATTTTGGGGAGAAAGGAAATACAGCCTATGTTCGGCCCATCTTTTTAAGAAGGGTAGTGGAACGAGTGCAACAATATAAAGGAAAACCTTTCTTAACCGATACCAACACCCTCTACGTTGGAACTCGGAGTGAAGCGGTCTCCCATCTGACCACCGCCCTTGAAAATGGGTTCACCGAGTCTGTCGTGAATGCCCCTGTTCTGATTGCCGATGGTTTAAGAGGCAATAGCGCTGTGAAAGTTCGGATTGACAAGCCTATTTTTAAAACAGTCTCCATCGCCCGAGAGATCTATATGGCAGATGGACTGATCACCGTCACCCATTTCAAGGGTCATGAACTGTCGGGATTCGGAGGAGCATTGAAAAACTTGGGAATGGGGGGCGCCAGCCGTGAAGGAAAGTTAAGTCAACATTCAAATATCTCACCTCAAGTCGAAGGGAAAACCTGCAAAGGGTGTAAAACCTGTCTCAGTTGGTGCGCACAGGAAGCGATTTCGATGCAGCCACCGCAATCGGGCGTCGAAACCAAGCAAACCATCGCCTTTATCGATCCCAAGAAATGTGTCGGGTGTGGAGAGTGTATCCTCACCTGCCCTTCCGGCGCCATTCAAATCCAATGGAATGAGAACATCCCTATTTTCCAAAAGAAAATGGTGGAGCATGCCTATGGAGCCGTTCAGAAG
>CAZEKS010000350.1:0-3291 GCA_964512795.1 uncultured Syntrophaceae bacterium | reverse complement strand
CCACTGACATCCCATCTCGAATCTTCTGAGCCGCCTCGTTCATGGCCTCCACGGTGTCCCGGGTTCCTCCTCGATCGATGCTAATATAGCCTGCAGCAGCCATCGTCCAACCGAAAAAGGGAATGGAAAAGAGCTCTTTCTTGGCTAACCATTTAAACTGATAGGGAAGGCGGCTTAACAAGGCAAAGATATCATAACTCCCCTGGTGGTTTGACATAAAGATATAGGGACCTTTCCCATTCAGATGCTCCATCCCTTCTATCTTGACCTTTACCCGGTTGGCCAGAAGAGCCGCTTTCCCCCAGAGTTTTGCATAATAATGCCCCACCTTCCCTTTTCGGTCAAATGGATAGGTGATGAGAACAAACACCCCCAGAACCAATGTAGCGATGACAATACAAGACCAAACAAAAATTGTCCGGATCATAAAACCGTGCCCCGTGTCCGTGATTCGTGTCCGAAAATTTTTTAACCTAAATCTTTTCCTTTAATTCTTCATTCTAAATTCTAAACTCTCAACTTGTTCTTATATTCTTTTTTCCAGTTCTGCCAAAATGGCCTTCACTTCCTCCTTAATTTTTTCGTCGATGTCATAGGGGGATTTCCCTTCCCTGTCCGCTTGAAGAACTTTAGGATTGAAACTCATGTGGCCTAAGACGGGGAAATCGGAAAGTTGTTCTTCAATGAGTCGCTTATCCTCATCAGAGTTGACTTTATTTCCGACAATCATCGTGTTTTTGATCTTTAAATCCTCACCCAATTTCTTGATCTGTCTTGCCGTATTCATGGCCCTCTGCCCTGGTTCCACGACAATGACGAGGGCATCCACATATCCGGTGCTCCCCCTTCCAAGGTGTTCCAAACCTGCTTCCATATCAATGATCAGGGCTTCTTCCCGCTGAATCAGAAGATGACGAACCAGATTCTTCAGGAGAACATTTTCAGGACAAAAGCAGCCTCCCCCTCCTTGAGGGATACAGCCTAATAGAAGAAGTTTGACCCCTTGGTAACTCACCCCCATGTCGTCGGGAAGATCATCCACTTTTGGATTAAGCTTGAACATCGTCCCATAACTCCCCTTTTTAGCACCGGTCCTCTCCTCAATCATAGAAGTCATTGAGGCAATCGGCGAGAGTTTGGTGAGAGTTTCTTTAGGAAGGCCAATGGCTGAAGCCAAATTGGAATCGGGGTCGGCGTCAATAGCAAGGACCTTACGGCCCTGATGTGCCAAAATTCTTGCCATGACTCCTGCAAGCGTCGTTTTTCCAACCCCGCCCTTTCCTGAAATGGCAATCTTCATAATGATTTTTTCTCCCGAGATAACTATATAGGATTCGAGGGTTCGAGGATCCAAGGGTTCAAGGATTTACTTTGTAACTATTTAATCGTTTCGCCTCCCCACTTGAATCCTGGATCCCTTGGCCCCTATAGTTCACTTATCATAATCAAAAAATGATCAAATGTCTATTGTGGCAGATATCTTACCTTTCTTTTTCCCTCGATTCCTACCCAAAGACAAATTGACAAAGGGTTGCTTATCATCAATAATATTAAATCTTGAATAGGAAAGGACAATGAAGCTAAATAAAAAGGCGTTGGCTGTTCTCAGCGCCGGCCATCTTGTCACGGATGTCAATCAAGGGGCCTTGCCTGCTCTCCTTCCTTTTTTTAAAGAGGCTATGAACCTTTCCTACACGATGTCAGGCGTCATCGTTCTGTCTTCTAATCTAACCTCTTCGATTATCCAGCCGGCATTCGGACATCTCTCCGACAGACGACCCATAGGATGGTTTCTCCCCCTGGCACCTTTCATTGCCTGTTTGGGATTATCTGTCACCGGATTCGTCTCCCATTATTCTCTTCTTCTCCTGTGTGTCATTCTGACTGGCATTGGAATTGCAATTTTCCATCCGGAAGGATTCAAGACAGCCTATTTTTTCACTGGTGATAAGAAGGTTACAGGCATGTCAATCTTTGCGATCGGCGGAAACCTGGGGATTGCCCTTGGTCCAATGGTGGCTATTACACTCGTTACCTCCTTCGGCCTCAAGGGAACGATGGGCTTGATCGTACCCGGAATTCTAATTGCCGTCATCCTGCTTCTCAACATGTCCATGCTTTCCTCTACGGTTGAGTCTGCCCACAAAGAGGCGACGAAGGAGTTGAGAAGACCTCTTACAAAAAACCAAAAGATGTCATTCTCTCTTCTCATCGGTATCGCTACTTTAAGAGCCTGGACCCACTTTGGAATGGCGACCTACATCCCTTTCTATTACATCAATTATTTAAAAGGAAATCCCCTGTATGCAGGGAAACTGGTTTCAACCTTCCTGCTCGCAGGGGCTTTGGGGACACTTCTGGGTGCTCCGTTAGCGGATCGGTGGGGCCATAAAAAAATCCTGCTCATCACGTTGGCCCTGTCGTCTCCTCTTCTTCTTCTTTTCTACTATAGCAGCGGTTTCATGACTTTCGTCTTTTTGGGAGTTTCAGGAATGGTGTTAATCTCCACATTCGCCCTCACGACCGTGATGGGCCAAGCCCTCCTTCCTCAACATCTGGGAATGGCATCAGGGATGATGGTTGGATTTACCATGAGTGCAGGTGGACTTGGGGTGACCCTGCTGGGAATGATTGCAGATGCCTGGGGAGTCCCCATGGCGATGAAATCCATCTTCGCGTTGCCATTCATTGCATTTATTCTTAGTTTGTTGGTAAAGTATCCTCTCGAAGAGTCGAGTCTACGACTTGAAGAAAACATGACGGGTGAGCGATGAGCACAATTCTTGTTACGGGTGGAGCAGGGTTTATTGGTTCACACCTTTGTGAACGTCTTTTAAGCGATGGGGTCAAAGTGATTTGTCTCGACAACTTTGACCCCTTTTATGATCCCAATATAAAAATCAAAAATACGGAGGCGGTCACAAAAAAATTTCCAGACCTGTTTGAGCTCGTCACAGAGGATATTCGGAATCCTGAGCATCTTAAAGGGATTTTCCAAAAAACCAAAGTCGATTTCGTTGTTCACCTGGCTGCCAGGGCTGGGGTAAGACCCTCTATTGCTGATCCCCTTCTCTATCAGGATGTGAACATTCGTGGGACGATCGTCCTTCTGGAGGCCTGTAAAGAGCATGGGATACAAAACTTTATTTTTGCCTCCTCCTCTTCCGTTTACGGAGAAAACCAAAGGGTCCCATTCACGGAAAAGGATCTCGATATCCAACCCATCTCACCTTACGGAGCCACCAAACGGGCTGGTGAACTCCTCTGCTATTCTTATCATCATCTTTATGG
>CAZEKS010000349.1:0-3297 GCA_964512795.1 uncultured Syntrophaceae bacterium | reverse complement strand
GATGAAAAAGACCTTTCCCATTCATGGGATTTTTGGAATCATTCTTCTCCTTCTCTCTGAAATCTTCCTTTTCAAAAAGGTCGATCCATTCTACAGTTGGTTTTATTCCTTTGCCTGGTGGTCTTATATCCTAACCATTGATGCCGTTATCTATCGTTTAAGAGGGAACTCTCTCATCCTCAGTCGAACCAAAGAATTCTTTTTGATGATTCCCTGGTCGATCTTCATCTGGCTGGTCTTCGAAGCAGCAAATCTATCGTTAGAAAACTGGTATTATATCAACCTTCCCCGCTCCCTACTAGAAAGATGGCTGGGGTATGCTATTGCTTATGGGACTGTTCTCCCCGGGATGTTCGAGACAACCGAGTTACTGGAAGCATTAGGACTCCTGAAAGATACTCGGATTAAAAAGACTGCCATCTCAAGCGGTGGACATTCCGTTCTCATGCTACTCGGAGCCCTATGCCTGGCTTCCTCATTGCTTATCCCTGAATACTTTTTCCCCCTCATCTGGGTGGGATTCACCTTTCTCTTGGAACCTTTCATCTACCGGTTTGGAGGAAAGTCTCTCTTAAGAGATCTGGAAGAGGGCAAACCACGAAAAATATATCTTTTACTTATCGCTGGATTGATTTGCGGCTTTCTCTGGGAGTTCTGGAATTTTTGGGCTCTTTCAAAATGGGTCTACACGGTTCCTTTCTTCGATCGAAGCAAAGGTTTTGAAATGCCCTTTTTGGGGTTTTTAGGATTTCCTCCCTTCGCTGTTCAAGCTTATGTAATGTATCATTTCGTCTCTGTGTTTCGATCTGTAAGGGGATGGGAGGAATCCACTTATCGCCTAAATCTGGAGAGACGTACAAGACCTCTTACCATGATCTTAACTGCCATTCTGATTGGAAGTTTCTCTGTTATCATCTTCAGGGCAATCGACTCTAAAACAGTTGACTCTTATACCCCTCGACTCGAAGATGCTTACTGGATCGAGCCTCAATATCGAAGGGAGCTTCCAAAAGTAGGGATCACCAGCTTTGACGATCTTCTCTTAAAAACCAGAGAGAAAAGAGAAAGGGATGAATTGGCACTCCGTCTCCTCGTCCCGAAGGAATTAATTATCCAATGGATGGAAAAAGCTCAATTGGTTCAATTAAAAGGATTGGGGATTGAAAATCTTCGGTTATTGGAAGGAGTGGGCATTGATTCGGTTTCGGCTCTTGCAAAGGAGGAGCCTGAAGCGCTTTATGATAAGATCGGACAATCTTTTGAAGGAAGTGTTCCTCCCCGAAAAGAAATGATCGGAATCTGGGTGAAAGAAGCACAAAAAAAAGTCCGGAGTTCGGAACCGGGAGTTAAGAGTTGAGAGTTAAGGGTTAAAAGTTATGAATTAAGAGCAGAAATACAATTTACGAATTACCAATCACGAGTCACGAGTCACGATTCACGACTCACGAGGTGTGCAATGAAATACGGAGCGATGAATTTTCCAATAAAGCCTCTCTTGAAGGAGATAGAAGAGATCGGGGAGATGGGTTTCGATTATCTGGAACTGACGATGGATCCTCCCGAGGCTATTCCACAAAAAATATTGGCAAAAAAACGGGTGATCCTGGAGGTCCTTCATAAGTATGGGTTGGGTATTACCGCACATCTTCCTACTTTTGTCTGGACCTCAGACCTCTACGAAAGTCTGAGGAGGGCTTCCCTTCAAGAAAATTTTATAGCTCTGGAGGCTTCAGCAGAATTGGGAATTGAAAAAGTTGTGCTCCATCCTGGGTTCATCACTGGTTTAGGAAAATTTCTTCTGGATAAGGCGAAGGGGTATGCCATGGAATCTCTCGAAGCCATCTTGAAGAAGGCCGTCCACCTCAATATCACCCTCTGTATTGAAAACATGTTTCCCCAAGCCCACTTTCTCTCCCAACCTCATGAATTCCAACCCGTCTTCGAAGCCTTTCCAGAAATCCGGCTCACTTTAGATGTTGGCCATGCCAATCTTGGGGGTGGGAAAAATAGATCTTCGGAATTTATCCGTCTTTATGGTTATCGAATCGGCCATGTCCACGCCAATGACAACTTCGGAAAGGAAGATAGTCATCTGCCCATTGGTGCGGGAATTATTGATTTCGAAAAGATTATGAAAGAACTCAAGGAGGCCAAATACGATGAAACCATTACCCTTGAAGTCTTCTCCAAGGACAGGGACTACCTCAAGATCAGCAAGGAGAAGATAAAGCGAATGTGGGAAGCCCTCTGATTTCGGATTGCGGATTGTGGAACCCTTCATTCCTGTATTCCAAAAGTCCGCTATGCGCTATGCGCCATGCGCTTTGCGTCTTCACAGGGCTTATTCTGAGAGCTTAATCAGGACACCGGTCCTCCTCGCTCGTTGCAGCACGGCTTTGAAAAGGAATGTTTCAACGACCACGTAAAGGCCCGCTAAGCCGAATCCCCAACCTAAAACGTTTTTAAACCCTTCATTGAATCCGTAAAAGGAACGAAAGTAGGCCAAAAAATAGGTCAGGGGAATGGCTTGGGCTATTTCTGGCAGGGGAAAGGGAAGGATGGAGACAGGATAGTATATCCCACAGACCAGGGCCATCAAACTACTCAAGGACCAGGCTGCCACATCAGCCATATATCCAAAAAGGAGAACCAAAATACAGACACTCATCCCCACGGATGCGGCGGTGAGGAAAAGGCCCAAGAGGAAGAGAACGAGAGGACCTATGCCTGGTCTTAAAAAGTCGAACCCAAAGGCAAGACTGCTGAAAACCGAAAGCAATAGAAAAACGAAGAAGGATCGGATGACGCCAATCAACCAGGAGCCAAATATTAATTGAAAAGATTGGACAGGGGCGATGAAAGTATGTTTGAGGGATTTCGACCAGAGATCATAGAGGAGCACATAGGCCACATCGATCTGACAGACCTGAATCACACTCATGGAGATGATACCGATGAGAATGAATCCGGTTTTGTCAGGATCCAGTTCCAAAAAGCTCGTTAAAAGCCCCACAGAAAAGAAGCCAACCACAGGCCAGAAGAGGATCTCGAAGAGGGTGAAGACATTCCGCTTCGCGATGATCCAATTCTTAAACACAAAGGCCCATATCTGAATCAGCGTTGTTTGTAAATACAATGAAGAAATCTCCAAATCCTATCAAAAAATATTTGAAATATCCCCTCCCCTTTTCCCTCTCCCCAAAGAGACTGTGTCGCAATAGGGAAAAGCGGCTGAAGTTTTAAAAAACGGAACAGACAGACGGGTGAGAAAGCTTTAGACCTGCCTGCGCGAAGCCG
>CAZEKS010000348.1:0-3300 GCA_964512795.1 uncultured Syntrophaceae bacterium | reverse complement strand
GATCGAAAACTTTTGCATGGAAACCCTTGCGGAGTTTTTCTCTTATGGCTGGTATACCTCCTCCCGGTTCTGCCGCGCAGAAAAACCATCGAATGCCTAAGTCCTTTGCCTCTTTTCCAATCAGCGAGGGGGCCTTTTCAATCAGGTATTCACCAAAAGAAGGCGTGGCGATGATGGCCTGGGGTTTTGTCAGCAATAGAAAATCGATGATTCTCTTTGTTCCCCCTTCAATACCCACTGGCACGCAACAAAGGCCCATGGCCTGAATTCCATCTGAAAGTGGAAGTCCACCTGTGAACATACTAAGAGAAAGAGCTTGGAGAACGACGTGGCCGGGTCTTAGACCGGCTCTCCAATATTTTCGAGCATGCATCTCGTTGAGGACATCCACATCATGTTTGGTCAATGTGTAGAGGGTAGGAACACCTGTTGTGCCTGATGTAGAACTGATTCGGACGATCTTCTCAATTGGGGCGCAGGTGATAAGACCGTAAGGATGGTCAAAGCGCTCAACCGACTCTTGCTGAGCCTTTCGATGTTCATCCTTTGTCATGAGAGGAATTTTTTGGAAATCCTCAAAGGAACGAATATCTCTTGGCGTCAGTCCTGCCTCCTTAAACTTCTCTTTATAATAGATGGAATTTTCGTAGTCATATCGGAGCTGTTTTTTGAGCCTCTTCCACTGAAGGGCCTTTATCTCCTCATCTGACATGGACTCAATCTTTTCGTTCCAGAGTTTCCGGTCTTTCCAGTATTTATTCATCTTTTGCTTCTACCTCTAAAATTTCAATTCTCTCCTCGGACGAATGAGGAGGAATGAAAAAAGCAATCCTTCCGTGGACTCCTTTCCTTGGGAAGCCCTGCACCAGTTCAAATCCATTCTCCCTCATCTTTGTTATCGTTTCGTCGAATTGCTCAACCTCGTAGCAAATATGATTCAAACCTGCCTGATCTCCTCGAAGGGATTTGACGACAGGAAGCCCAGGATTTCCATATTGAAGAAGTTCGATCTCGATTTCACCCATCTTCAGGACACCAATTTTCAGTTGGACATCCGGAATCTCAACAAATCTTTCAACCTTAATTCCAAGGCCCTTAGAATAAGAATTCAATGCTTCTTGGAAGTTTTTGACCACAATTCCGACATGGTTTATTTTTTTAAAAGACAAATTGGATCTCCTTTCGTCTTATCACCCTTTATGCATTAAACCGGGTAAGAAGAGGGCGATATCTGGGAAGATCATAATCAAAATGAGTGTCGCTGCTTCACAAAGGAGGAAAGGAAAAGAAGACCGGATGATATCTGCCATCGGCGTATCGGGCTGCATCCCTTTCATGACAAAGAGCTGAAGACCAAATGGAGGGGTGAGGTTCCCCATGTCCATGTTGATGAGCACCATGGCAGCCACCCATAACGGATTGAAACCTAAAGCCTTGATCGCGGGCATATAAATTGGAACAGCAATAACGGCGATCGAAAGGTTGTCCATAAAACAGCCGAGGAAGAGGAGAATCACCTGCATGCTAATCAAAACCAGTATGGGGGACATTTTGAGTTTGACAACAGCTTGGATCAATCCGCTGCTGGCACCGGAGAAGGCCAGAATTTGACTGAAGATCATCGAGGCCATAATAATGATGAACATGGTGGTGGTCAGCTTGATTGTTCCCAATAAGCATTTTTTGAACACTTTCCAATTCATTTGCCTATAAACAGCGGAAAGGAGAATGGATCCGATTGCCCCCATGGCAGCGGCCTCAGAGGGAGTGGCCATACCTAGAAAGATGACCCCAACAACCAAAAAAATAATGAGGCCTAAAGGCAATACGTAAAGCGCTGTGTCTTTCATCTTCTTAATCAGGGAGACAGAAGGGATATCATAAGGGGGTGCAATCTCGGGCTGGATCCAGCATCGGAAAATGATGTAAATGGCGTAGAGAGAGGCGAGGACTAATCCAGGAAGAATTCCTGCGATCAGCATTCCACCCACCGATACCTCAACCAGTGTTGCAAGAATAACAGCCAAAATACTGGGAGGAATTAACATAGCCAAGGCTCCACTTCCCAGGATCGGTCCGACGGTCATGGTGCTTTTATAACCCCGGCGCTCCATCTCAGGGATTAATACAGAGCCAAGCATGGAGGTATTCGCCAGCGTGGAGCCGCTTGTGGCAGCGAAGATAGTTCCGGCGGCAACAGCTAAAAGTCCTAACCTTCCAGGAACTCGGCCAATCCAGTAGTCAAGGGCATCAATAGCGCGAAGAGCCATTTTTGAGTGAAACATCACCTCTCCCATCAGGATAAACATGGGAACGGTAAGGAGGCTAAAAGAGGTCAGGCTTTCTTCAAGATTTAGAATTAATAATTTGAATCCGGAAAGGCCACCCATGAAAATCATGGTTCCAATGAGGTTTGTAAAGAGAAAAGAGATTCCCACAGGTAATCCCATAAATATGAGGAATACAGCTCCACCAATGAGCAACAACAAGACTAACCACCATTCCATTTGAACGTTCTCCCGAATTAATCCTTCAATTTTTGATAATAACCAACCATCTGTCTGAAAAATTGAATGGCAAAAAAGAAACCTCCAATGGGGATGATCATTAATATGAGGAACGCGGGCGTTTTTAAAGACTCCAAAGAGGGGATTCCCCTCCTAAAGTAATCCAAGGTAACCTGACCACCAAGGACACTGTAGGTCAGCATCACCATCGCGCCTACAAATGAGGTGATAACATTTAGCCAGGCCCTGCTTCGTTCGCTAAAATGATTGATCAAAATATCGACTCGAATATGGCCATCCTCTTTCAATACCAAAGCAGCACCCAGAAAAGGTATGTAGAGCATAATGTATTCTGTAATCTCTAACATCCAATGAATCGGGCGATTGAAACAATATCGAAGGATCACATCGATACAAGTACCCACCGTGGCAAACATTAAGAGCGTTCCAGCTACCCAAAAGAGAACGACTAGAACCTTATCAAATTTTGCTCCTATTGTTCTCATCATTTATTCTGTGCTCTCGTTCTCCCTCACCCTTCCCGTCCGGCGCCGAAGTCTGGTCGCTTATGCTCCCTAGCTCCCACCTGCTAAAGAACTCGTTCGGTGGGCAGGTCGGCGACGGAGCGCTCTGGACATCGGCGCCCTCTCCCCTTCAGGGGAGAGGGCGAGAGGGTTGGGATAGATCTGAATGCATTATGGACTTAGAAGTTTCTGTAACTTTGTACCGAGTTCCGGAGATTTCTTGAGCACCTCATCCCATCCTGCCTTATAAGCCATCTCTACATACCATT
>CAZEKS010000347.1:0-3301 GCA_964512795.1 uncultured Syntrophaceae bacterium | reverse complement strand
AAAGCTTTCTCACCCGTCTGTCTGTTCCTTTTTTCATAACTTCAGCCGCTTTTCCTTATTGCGACACAGTCTCTTGGGGGAGAAGGGTTAGGGTGGAGGTGATACAAGGTTAAAGGTTATATGATAGAGATAAGAATCCCTGGTTGGGGAGATATGGAGATTGAGAATATTGTCCTGGATCTGAACGGGACGATAGCGACTGATGGAAGAATTCCACCTGAAGTGAAAGAAAAAATAGGCTCCCTTGCTGATCAGGTTAAAATTTTTATCCTAACGGCCGATACACAGGGGACGGCTAATGAAGAGACCAAGGATATGAACATAGAGTTAATAAAGATAATAGAAGAAGATAGCAATCAAGGGAAATTTGAATTTTTAAAAACCCTCGATCTTGAGAGGACGGTCGCCGTGGGAAATGGAAACAACGACCAGCTTATCCTCAAAGAAGCAGGCCTTGGCATTGCGGTTTTAGGAGAAGAAGGATTGTCTGTATCGGTGATAAAGAATGCAGATATCGTTGTAAAGGATATTTCCGATGCCTTAGGTCTTTTTTTGAAACCCAAGAGGCTTATTGCCACATTACGAGAGTAAGGAGAGAAATATGTTTCTATTTGATCTCGGTAAACTTCCTGAACAGCAGTCCATGCTCATCTTCCATGTCCTTGCCCGAATGGGCATCGAGTCCCTTGTCATCGTCTCTCCCCAAAGCCCCCTGGTGAGTATTGGATATTTCCAGGATGCCGAGCAGGAAGTGGATCTTAAATATTGCAAGGGATTGGGAATCCCGTTTATGCGGAGAGAGGTAGGAGGGGGCGCAACCTATCTCGATGAAAATCAGATTTTCTATCAATTGATCTGGAAGAGGGATAACCCCAGATTTCCGAAGGTCATTCAGGACACCTTCCCTTGGTTCTCCGAAGCTCCCGTAGAAACGTACAGATCTTTTGGGATTCAGGCAGAATATCGGGAGATCAATGATATTATTACGAAGGAGGGAAGAAAGATTGCAGGCGAAGGTGGAGGAAATATCGGAGAATGCATGGTCTTTGTGGGCGGTATTCTCCTCGATTTCGATTATCAGGCGATGAGCAAGATATTAAAGGTTCCGGATGAAAAATTCAGGGATAAGGTTTTTAAATCAATGGAAGATAATTTAACAACAATGAAAAGGGAGTTGGGAACGATTCCCCCGAGAGATGAAGTGGTCGCTGTTCTAAAAGAGAAATTTGAAAAGAAGGTAGGAACATTAGAACCGGCATCATTAAATTCAAAGATCATTAAAAAGATGAAGCAGTTAGAATCATGGATGACCTCCGAAGAATTTCTGTATAAGAAGACTCCCAAAATCCCAAAAGGGGTAAAAATCAGAGAAGGAGTTGAAATGTACTATGGCCTTCACAAGGCCAGAGGAGGTCTCATTCGAACCGCCGAGGAAATTTCCGGGAAAGAGATTGAAGACATCACCATTTCAGGCGATTTCACGTTCCATCCAAAAGAGCACCTCAACGGGTTAGAGGAATCGTTAAAAAAAACTCCTTTAGAAAAAGATCGTCTCATCGAAAGAGTAGAGACCTTTTATGGAGAGAGGGGAATCGAATCCCCGGGAGTCGATTCCAAAGACTTTGCGCTGACTATTCTGAACCCCATAAAAGATTCAATAATAGATCAGGAACCATAGTTTGGTCATGGTGATGGTTATTGTAAAGTTATTGGAGAGGGAAAAGATCGAAAAATCTTGATGATCTTATATTAAGCCTTAAAGGAAGTGATTTTCCGGTGAAGAGTTTCCATACCTGTATCTTCTGGGCGACGGTGATCAGCAAACACTGTGGCGAAATCCTAAAGGGAAGTCAGTATCTTCCGTCGTTTTGCCCAAAGCGAGAAAGCCAGAGGAGCGGCTCTCTTTAAATGGTTGAGATCAAAATGTCAATGAATGACCCTGAAAGACAAAAATTAGGAAATGGGTTTACCCAGTTGTTGGCGAAGTCCAAACGCCTCCCAAAGGTTTTGAGAGAGATCCTATACGGAATGACGGTCCATGAGATGGATCTCGAACTGAAAAAGGAGAGGGGTAATTTAGACCAACTTTTTATGCTGACCGTCTTTGGAGACCTTGTTGGATTACCTCTGCTGCCTCCTTACTATTCAATGAAGCTTCTGCCTTACATCGTTCCATCCATCGAAACATGGAAAAGAAGGTTATTAAGGGAGAAAGACCTGACCGATTTTGTCTCAGCGGATATATGATTCTGCAATACTGAAAGACAGGAAAATATTGGACGGATAATGAAAAAGATCAGGATAGAAGATGCGGTCGGAATGGTTCTTGGCCATGACGTTACTCAAATCATCCCAGGGCAATTCAAAGGACCCAAGTTCAAACGGGGTCATCTGATACGGGAAGAGGACATTCCTGAATTCTTAAAGATCGGCAAAGAACATGTTTATGTGATGGACGTAAAAGCTGGAGCTGTTCACGAAGATGACGCAGCGCTGAGATTAGGCAAAGCCTTTTCAGGTGAAAATATTGACTTAACCGGACCCTCGGAGGGCAAGGTGACCTTTCATTCTAAGATAAACGGCCTCTTAAAGATCAACCTTCCCCTTCTCTCCCGTATCAACCTATCGGGGAACATAATTCTCTCTGCCATCCACAGAAACACCCCTTGCACGCCAGGCGCGGTAGTAGGCGCAACACGGATTATCTCTCTAACCGCTCCGGAAAAACAGATTGAGAAGGCGGAATCCTGGTGTAAGAAAAACGGATCGGTCATCGAAATTCTTCCTTATCGGACGTTGAATATCGGTGCTGTGGTAACGGGAAGTGAGTTCTTTCATGGAAGAACCGAAGACCGATTCGATGACAGAGTGGGCAACAAGATTGCTCATTTGGGGTCCCGGGTATTAAAAAAACGGGTGGTTCCGGATGACGCTGATCAGATTTCCAGGGCTTTGTCTGAACTTAAGAATGATCAGGTTGACCTCATCCTCGTCACCGGAGGACTCTCTGTTGATCCCGATGATGTGACCCGGGCTGGGATCAAAAAGGCTGGCACAAAGATTATATTTTATGGAACTCCAGTTCTTCCAGGAGCGATGTTCCTCTATGGAATGCTCGGCGAGAAACCCATTTTGGGTCTTCCAGCCTGCGTATTTTACCACAGTGCCACTTTGTTTGATATAGTCTTCCCAAGAATTCTGGCCGGCGAAGTATTCACGAAGAGAGAAATTAGCCTTCTCGGCCATGGAGGCTTCTGCCAAAATTGTGACCCATGCCACTTCCCCATATGCCCCTTTGGAA
>CAZEKS010000346.1:0-3303 GCA_964512795.1 uncultured Syntrophaceae bacterium | reverse complement strand
CATGATTGTTCAAGATACAAATCCTTATACCACATTTTGGGGATAAAAAAAATCAACCCATTCGACTCCCCGGTCTGAACCTTCGACTGCGCTCAGGACAAGCGCCCGGGGTATGCTCAGGGTTGATACTGAGCGGCGCTTCTTACCCCGATTTAAAAATCGGGGTTTGGCACCGTCGAACGTATCAAACACTGATGCCCGAGGCCAACGCAGAAGTCGGACCTCTAAGATCCAAGAAGAGATGATTGCCGAAATTCCAGGAAATCGGGGAAAAAGGGAAAATGATTTCCACATTTATCCTATTCCTTTGCTGCCTTCCCCTTCTGGGAAGAGTGGGGATGGAGAGGTATAAATTCAAAAAGAAGCCAATATTCAAGGCCTTAGCTACCAGTAACAAAAATCTTAGAGCCAACTGAATTAACTTTCAAAAGTTGGCTTATGGTTTGCACGATTTTACAGTTGTCATGTTAACCAGGCGAGATATCCTGATGGAACTAAAAAGAATGGGGGTAAGAAAACCATCCCTTCTCAAAAGTTATTTGAGGGATTTTGAAAAATACATAGGAAACCACTACAGTTTCGAAATTTCAAAGACCAAAAAGGGTCTCGATCGCCTTCCCAGCCAAATCTCCGAATCCGCCCGGAACAAACCACTGTATTCCTGATTTTCACACGGCAAAGCGCTCTTTGGGTTATTGAGTTTGTTGAGTGCATCGGGTTTGTTGGGTTCATGAGTAAAAAAGCAAAGCAGGCGAAAACCTGATCGGTTCTTTTATTATCCTTCAACTCAATAAACTCAATGGACCCAAGTAACTCAATTAACCCCCTGCTCTATGCCCTATGCCCCATGTTCTTTGCTTCTTCGGGAGGAGGGAAACACTTTACCACTTTTTAGTGGAACTCAATCGGTAAAAAAGAGAAAACTACTTCCGTGCCGCAGCTATTGTTAACTCGCAAAAATTCAAGAAACTCTTAAAAAACAGGCAGTTATTATCCAACGGCAATTGTGGCATGCAATTTGCTGCAGTTAAATGTGGAATGGTTTAGCAACACCTTGGAGGATGGCCGAAGTGAAAAGATGTTTGGTTTTCTTATCGAGTTTGCTCTTATTCAGCAGCATTTTGATATTCTTTGTTGACTTTGGTCCATCTCGCGATATAGGAATAGGCACGCTCCAATCTCATAGTGGAGATATTTCTACTACTACCACCCTTACGAGTGAAAAATGGACGATTCCCGAGCCGGCCAAGATGTTTCTTGTGGGGTCAGGGTTGATTGGAGTTGGAGTATTTATAAGGAGAAAATTCAAAAAATAGTTACTTGGGTTTATTGAGTTCATTGGGTTCGTTGAGTTAACAATCAAAGGCCCATCGGTCGAGAGGCAGATGGGCTGTTTGGTTTAGAGTATACCGAGAGAGTCTGTAGAATTTTTTCAGAGCTCTCTCACAAATTTCTTGACACAATGCCTAAAATTTCTTAAGTTTTCTACAAGTTAATCAATGCGATTGCAACTAAACATGTCACTGATTTCCCCCCTATTTCGCCTTGCCTATCGGGTATCTTTTCTCTTTCTGCTCTCTATATTGATCTGTCTTCTGTCTATGCAGCATGCCGATGCTGCTTCGGTGACTCTGGCGTGGGACCCACCAAATAACGAATCAGACGTTGCAGGATACAAAATCTATTACGGGAGGACAAGCGGTATATACGAATCGTTCATTAATGTAGAGAACTATAACGCAGAGAACTATCCTCAGTGCAATATTTCTGATCTCGAAGATGGAATAACCTACTATTTTATGGTTAGGGCATATAATTCATATGGAAAAGAAAGTGACTTTTCCAGTGAACTGAGATATCCCGACCCTTTTTCTATGACAATTTCTCTATCCGCTGGCTTGAACCTCATCTCTTTGCCTTTAGAGCCACTGGAACCAAGAATCTCAGCTTTGACGCAAAACCTGTTACCTTGTCTGCTTCAAGTTATCGCGTATACGAGGGATGCGGAAGGATACGACACCTGGTTATATTATGATCCTTCCTTGCCAGACCAGGGCACACTCAGTATCATCGAGCCGGGTAAAGGCTATTGGGTTGATATGGCGTGCCCGGGTGAGATCACAGTAGTGGGAAACCGCATCACAGGCCAAATAAACCTTATCCCAGGTCTGAATCTTGTCGGATACAATGGTCTAACTCCCTTTCCTGTCTCGCAGGCACTCTCAAGCATATCCAACAAATATACATTCGTATGGGGGTTCAAAGACGATCAGTGGACCTATTATGATCCTGCTGACGAGACCGGAAGCACACTTCAAGTATTAACCCCAGGAAGCGGATACTGGATTGAGGCAATAGAAGAAACTACCTGGACTCTACCATCTGTTGTGACGGTACCTTTATTCGCGGGCTTGAACCTCATCTCTTTGCCTTTGGAGCCCCTCAATCCGTCGGTTTCAGCCTTGACCGAACAACTATCACCGTGTCTGATTCAGGTTCTTACGTACACAAACGATGCGGAGGGATACGATATCTGGTTGTATTATGATCTTTCCTTGCCTGACCAGAGCACGCTCAGCACGATAGAGCTTGGCAAAGGCTATTGGGTTGATATGGCCTGCCCGGGTGAAATGACGGTAGTAGGAAACCGCACAACAAATCCTATAACCCTAATTCCAGGCCTGAATCTTGTCAGTTATAACAGCCTGACTCCCCGCCCTGTTTCAGAGGCACTTTGGAGCATAGCCAATCAGTATAGTATGGTTTGGGCCTACAAGAATGATGAGTGGTTATTCTACGATCCTAATGACGAAGCAGGGAGTACCCTTCAAGTATTAACCCCGGGGAATGGATACTGGATTGAGGCAATAGAAGAGACTGCCTGGGTGCTGCCGTAATTGGGTTTGTTGGGTTTGTTGAGTTTATTGAGTTATCAAAACGAAGATAGCCCATCAGCTTTTTGGCTGATGGGCTATCTTTTTCTTCAACGTATATTAACTCAAGTAACTCAACGAACCCTAGTAACCCAATGAACCCAAGTAACTCTATTAACCCTACGCCCTTTGCTTTATTGTTGTAACCGCAGCACGGCATAACAGCAGCACCGCAGCACTTGTAGCTAAAACACCTGCCTCCACCACACCGGGATGATCGTTGAACGCTTCTTCACGGGAGTCTCGTAGATCCCCCCATTGATCCCCGTATACGCGACCAACCTCCCCTTCACTGCACTCAACACGGTCCCCGATGGCACCCCCGTCCCGATCACCTTCGAGCGATCCGTCAAATCAATCCCCACCCCCT
>CAZEKS010000345.1:0-3317 GCA_964512795.1 uncultured Syntrophaceae bacterium | reverse complement strand
GCTCAAGATATCTGGCTTGAAAATAACGAAGCTTCAACTTAAGTTGCAACCTCATCGCGGATGCAATCCACAATACGCACACGAACATACCGATAACAAGCCAAAACAGGAAGAAATAGGTGCTTATGTAAAAATAGGATGAGCCGAATGGTTTCAGTATATTGAGAGAGATAGTCAAGGTAAAGAAAATAAAAATATTGACAATTAAATACACCATTTCAGAACGGAGGAGACGGTTTTCCATAATACCAATCAGATTCATTAACAGTAGGTATTTCTGCACAGTTTGTTCCATTTTCTCATTCGTTTCATCCATAATAACCCCCTTATTTTGTTATCCGGTGGCTAGTTTACAAAAGTCTGATAAATAAGCATACCATAAAATCATTTAAGATAATAGAAAAAAATCCCTCTTCCTGGATGCGGAGGGGGAAATGTAGAAGAGAATAGAGGTCCATGCTCAAAATGGGAGTCTTCCTTCGTTAAAACAGACTTTGCAAGTTAAGTCAAAAAGTGACCCAAAGATATGAAGGAGGGTTTTAAGCCAATATCGCAGATAACGATTACCAAATAAAATCTTGCATCATGCTCGAAATCTACCAGCCAACAACTTCAGGAAAAAATGCTTGGGTCTGGTGAGACTGTCTGAAGGACGGGATTTCCGATTACGCACTTTTCTTCAAACTGATATCTCAAGCACAATCCTGTCGTAATTCACTTCCTGGATGGTTTTTCTTCTAATATCTTTTGTTCTCCTCATGAATCAAAAATTCTTTTGAAATTAAGGACGTTATGTAAGATAATGAGTCGAGGTTTCAATCATGCCCGGTACTCCAAAGATGAAAGACGCTTTTGTTACCATTCATGGTCATTTCTACCAGCCCCCCCGGGAGAACCCCTGGCTCGAGATCATTGAGACCGAGGAGAGCGCCCATCCCTTTCATGACTGGAACGAACGGATCGCCCTGGAGTGCTATCGGCCCAATGCTCATGCCCGGATCCTGGACGGAAAAGGGAAAATTTTAGAGATCGTCAATAATTACTCATTTATCAGTTTCAATTTTGGTCCCACGCTTCTCCCCTGGCTGGAAAACCATTTTCCTTCGGTCTATCAGAAGATCGTTGAGGCAGACAGGGTAAGTTTTAAGCGATTTGGCCATGGGAATGCCATCGCACAAGTTTATAACCACATCATCATGCCTTTGGCCATTGACAGGGATAAAGAAACAGAGGTTCTCTGGGGAATGGCTGATTTTGAAACACGGTTTCATCGCAAACCCGAGGCCCTATGGCTTCCTGAGACGGCGGTCAATTACGCCACCCTTCAGGTATTGGTCAAGCATGGAATGCGCTATCTCATCCTGAGCCCCTATCAGGCATTGAGGGTAAGGCCCTTTGGAGGTAAAAAGTGGACGGATGTTTCACAAGGCCGGATTGGTACGACGGAGCCCTACCGTTGTTTTATTCGGGATGCATCAGGGAAAAAACTCTCAGACCAGTTCATCGACATCTTTTTCTACAATGGGATCATCTCAAAAGAAGTTGCCTTCGGGGATCTTTTAAAAGATGGCACTCTCTTCAGTAATCGATTTGCGCAGTTCCAACTGGAGTCGAAGGGAAGACCTCAATTGATTCACATCGCCACGGATGGTGAGACTTATGGGCACCACAAGAAATTCGGAGATATGGCCTTGGCCTATGCGTTGGATAAAGGGTTTCCAACAGGGGGATTTGAAGTCATCAATTATGGGGCTTTTCTAAAGCGTTTTCCTTCTGTTCATGAAGTGGAAATTGATGAAGGACCAAAAGGAGAGGGAACCTCCTGGAGTTGTGCCCATGGGGTGGGGAGATGGAAAGAGGATTGTGGGTGCAGCACCGGTGGAAAGCCCGGATGGAATCAGAAATGGAGAAAACCCTTGCGGGAGGCTCTTGATCTTTTACGGGATGAGCTCAGCCTGGTTTTTGAGAAAGAGGGGGAAAAGATATTTCAGGATGTTTGGAAAGCGAGAAATGGGTATATCGAAGTGATTTTGGATCGTTCTGAGGAAGGAGTGAAGAGATTCTTTGAACAATATGGATTTAAAGACCTCGATCAAAAGAGAAAGATCAAAGGACTCAAACTCCTTGAGATGCAAAGGCACGCTCTGCAGATGTATACGAGTTGCGGCTGGTTCTTTGCTGACTTAGCAGGACTCGAGACGATTCTCATCCTTCAGCATGCTGCCAGGGCCATCCAGTTGGCAGAAGAGCTGACAGAGGGAGAGATTGAGAAGAAATTCCTCCAACATTTATCCGAAGCCAAAAGTAATCTTCCTGAAATGGGGAGGGGCGATCAAGTTTACCAGCGTTTGGTAAAACCGAAACAAGTCACACCTGAAAGGGTCGTGAACCATTTTGCCATCACTTCTTTATTCGATGGCGGGGATGGGGAGAAGAAAATCTTTTCCTATCGGGTGGAGAAGATTCGTTATGAAAGGATGGGAAAGGATGAGAACCTGTTGGTCATGGGGCAGATGAGGGTGACCTCTGAAATCATCCCCGAATCAAAGGAATTTCTTTTTGGATTGATTCCCTCCCCAAAAGAGGTTTTTCGGACCTGGGTGTCGGAAGTCAAGGAGTCACTTTCTTTTGATATCTTAAGAGAAAAGGGGCTTGAGTATCTGGGAAGAGGTGAGGAGGAGATAGCCAAGTTTCTAACTTCTTCCCTCGGGGATCACATCTTCACGATTCGAGATATTTTGAAGGAGGAAAGGCAAGCCATCTTTCAGAAGCTTATCCAGAAAGAATTTGATGAACACTGCCAGGTTTATGCTGACCTTTTTGATAGGACGAAACAGGCCGTCGAGGCTTTGTCCAGAGAGGGGTTGGAGATTCCGTTCGAGATTCGTGTGGCGGCTGAAGTGACCCTCAGCGACCGTTTGTTTCAAGAAATAAAGGAACTGAAAAGGGATTTTAGAGGAACGATCGAAAGAAGGGAGATTGATGAGATTGTTGAAGAGGCAAAGGAGCACGGTTATCATCTGAGAAGAGAGAAATCTATTCTTGCTTTGAATGAGATGTCAATGGAGAAGATGAATGCCCTTCAAAAAGGCAAGGGTTCGGATCTTTCCCGTCAGTCAGAACAGGTTGAGGAAGTGATGACACTCCTCGACTCAGCGAAGAAGTGGGGCTTTGAAATCTCCTTGGAAGAGGCTCAGAATTTAATGGGCCAGATACTGGAAGAATGTGTTGGAGGTCTTGAGAAGTGTTGGTGGGAGAATGGGACTCCAAAACTATTCTCTCCCAATCTCATAACACTGGCAGAAAAGTTGGGTTTC
>CAZEKS010000344.1:0-3318 GCA_964512795.1 uncultured Syntrophaceae bacterium | reverse complement strand
GGAAGCTGAAAGATACATTCCATGTGATATCAATGATGTGAATATCGATTTCCAAATATTTGGGTCGACCCCAGAAAACCCGGAAGTTATGGATGTTATTTTAGTGGCAGCCAAGAAGGATATTATCAATGATTATGTCTCCATCATCATGGAATCTGGATTGAACCCTGTCATTATCGATCTCGACTCCTTCGCCCTGGAAAATATGCTCGGTATAAATTATGAAACAGGAGAAGGGGAGACCGTTGCGATCGCTAATTTGGGAGCAAGCGTTACCAACATCGATATCATTAAGAACAATATCTCTGCCTTTACCAGAGATATTTTTAAGGGCGGAAATCAAATCACAGAAGAAATTCAAAGACAGCTCCATGTCGACCATGAAGAGGCAGAAAAAATTAAGGTGGGCACCAAGGTCGATCTCACCTCTCAACCGATTATCCAAGACGTATTGAAAACAGCCTCTGAATCATTAGCCGTCGAAATAGGAAATTCTTTGGATTTCTTTCAATCCACCACCACTTACGAAAAAATTGGCAAGTTATATTTGAGTGGGGGAGGATCGAAGATCAAAGATTTTGATATCATTCTGCAACAACAGATTGGAATACCGGTGGAAGTCGTTAATCCATTTAAAAAAATAGATTATAGCGGTAGAAATTTCGATCTTGAATATTTAAGAGAAATTGGACCCATCATGGCGGTCGGAGTGGGTCTTGCCTCAAGAAAGGTAGGGGATCGATGATCAAGATCAATTTGCTCCTGGCAAGGAAAGAAAAGAAAAAAGTTGGGTTGGGGAAGGAATTCTTTGTTCTCATTCTTTCCATCGTCCTTTTATTAGTCCTTCTCGGTCTTATTCAGTGGAGATTAGGAAAGGAGAAGGGAAATACACAAGCACAGATATCGGAAACGAGACAGGAGATTGACCGCTATAAATCTCTCACGACGGAACTTAATAAACATAAAGAAGAGCAAAAGAAGTTGCAGGACAAGCTGAATATCATTAATTCCTTGAAAAAAGAGAAGGCAAGCCCTGCGAAGGTTTTAGATGAATTGAGTATTGATAAACCGGAAAAACTTCAACTCGAATCTCTTAAGAAAGAGGGGTCAAAGTTAGGAATCGAAGGGATAGCCTTGGATGACGAAACGATTGTCAATTTCATGACCAATCTTCGGAAATCGAAACTTTTTAAGAATGTTGACCTCATTGTGAGTGAACAGATTGAACAGAGCAAAATCAAGTTGAAGAAATTCATTCTCTCGTGTGAGATCATTTTAACATAATAGGGAGGGGCTCAAATGGCACTGACAATGGATTCTATCTTAAAACTCCCGACACCTAAAAAGGTTTTAATATTGGTTGCGATTTTAGTTGGCATCGCAGGGCTATATCTGTATGCTCTCATTATCCCCATACAGGATGAACTGAAAGTGGCGAAGGGGGAGTTGAGCAAGTTGGAACAGGAATTAAACAATAGCAAAGCCATCACAAGGGAGCTCCCGAAATTTAAGGAGCAGGTAGCGAGGTTGAATGAAGAACTGAAGAATGCGTTGACGCAACTTCCTAATGAGAAGGAGATCCCTGAGATATTGAAAACCATATCCAGCTTGGGGAAAGAATCGAATCTTGAATTTACCCTTTTCAGACCTAAACCTGAAGAGCCTCAACAATTTTACGCAAAGGTTCCTATCGAGCTGGTGGCATTGGGAAACTATCATAATATTGGAATTTTTTTCGACAAGGTAAACAAGCTTCCAAGAATTATTAACGTCGTTAATTTCAATATGACAAGGGCAAAAGAAATTAAAGGTAAGGGTGATCCCGAACTCTTGTTGAAAACATCCTGTATGATCAATACTTACCGATTTATAGAAAAGAAAAGTGAGGAAAAGAAAAGTGAAAAGAAAACTGTTCCAAAGGGAAAAGAGGACGAAGAGATTGCCAAAACCAGAAAGAAATAAAATAGGTTGTTGGTGTATAACCTTATTGATAGTCTTCCTCTTTTTGATGGGAGGATGCGGAGGAGGAACGCCCCCAACTTCTCCTCCCTCAAAAACAAAGTCTCCTGCGGTGGAGAAAAAGAAGGAAGAACCCACTAAAGTGGCTGAGAAAAAAGAGCCGGAGAAAAAGGAAGAAGCAGAATATTCCTATAGCCCTGCAGGAAAACCAGATCCCTTTAAACCCTTCATCCAATTAGTGTCCGCCAGAGGTGGGTCGAGGGCTGCGCTCACCCCTTTGCAGAAATTCGATATCAGCCAATTGAAACTCGTGGCTATCATTTCCGCCCCTTGGGAGAATATTGCCCTTGTCGAAGATGTAACGGGGAAAGGTTATTTTTTAAAGAAAGGGACATGGATTGGGAAAAATGATGGAAAGGTGACCAAAATCCTTAAGGATAAAGTGATCATTGAGGAGGTCTATCAGGATATTTTTGGCCAAACAAAAACGAATGAGATTTCACTGTCTCTTCAAAAAGAATTAGAAGAAGGAGGAGAATCATGAAACGTTCTCAGATCCTAAAAATGACTTTTGGGGTTGTTTTCTTGCTCTTGATAGCAACAGGGTGTGCCAACAAGAAGGCCGTGATGCAAACACCCAAGCCGGAGACCTCGCCGCCGGTCGCCAAGGTCTCGATTATCCAAAAGATATCATTTACTGAAGAAGAAAATTTTACAAAAATTCAAATTGAAGGATCTGAAGCGATTGCTCCACCATTTTATAAATTATTGTCCGACCCTCTCAGGATTGCCATTGATGTTCCAAATATTGATTTGAAACAAATTAAAAGCCCCCTCAAAATCGATAATGGAACAATTGGAGAAGTGCTGACGACACAATATGATGACAAAGGAAGGATTGAAATCAGTCTCCTTCAAATGGCCAACTATAATATTTCAACAGAAGAAAAGAACCTTATCATTGATGTTGAAAAGGTGAAAAGGGTTTCAGAGGAGAAAGAGGTTCAAAAAGAGGGTGAAGCCTTAAAAGAAACGAAGGTGGAAGCTCCCGCTGTGGAGACAAAGAAAGAAGAACCTCTTCCCACCCCACCGCCCATGACCAAGGCTAAAAAAGTGACCAATGTTTTATTTGAGGAGAAAAAAGATTTTGTTGTTTTCAATATCTTTGCAGACGGAAAAATCGAGAACTTCAATGCCTTTAAGTTGGATTCGCCTCCAAGACTGGTCTTGGACATTTGGGGAGTGGATACCCGTAAGAGCTCTTTTAAGGTCAAGAACCCTTTGATCAAAGGGGTCCGCGTTGGGCATTACCCGGATAAATTGAGGTTGGTTTTCGATTCTCAAAAACCTCAACTCCCT
>CAZEKS010000343.1:0-3321 GCA_964512795.1 uncultured Syntrophaceae bacterium | reverse complement strand
GTCATTCCTGCGGAAGCAGGAATCCAGAAAAACAGAGACTGGATGCCGCATCAAGCGCGGCATGACATGCCAACCAAAAGGAAAGAAGCGTTGGACGCACTACACTAATATGGTTCATGGCCTTGACATCTTTTTAAAAATTGGTAATATAGCACCATCACGATTAAAAAAGGGAAACCCATGATTGAAAATAGAAAAAATCTCTTAAGCCTCTTTGTTTTTTTAACAGCTCTCCCATTCCTTATGACCTCCTGCGCGAACCTCCCTTTGATTGGAAAAAATAAGGAGGAAAAAGTAGAAAAGCTACCGGAGGGGAGGACCGTAACCGTCGAAGGGATGGAGACAATAAAAGGCGTCAATCCCCCAAAGTCAGAGACTCCTTATTCAAAAAAACCCTCTGCTCCAACCATGCCTACCGGGAAAGAAACAGAAACCCAGGTCGCTTCCGCTCCTCCCAGGCCTTTATACAGCCCTTCCGTGCCCTTTTTTCAAATGGGGTTCAAGAAAAAGGTGGCCATCTTAGACTTTGAGAATAATACCTCCTACAAAGAGGAGAAGATCGGAGAGGCCGTGGCTAAAAAACTTTCCGATAAATTGGAGGCAACCCAGCGAGTGGTCACATTGGATAAGACCGTTGTCTCGGAGATGTTAAAACGGGAGGGGATGAAATTCGAAAGCCTTTCAGATCCATCGGTGATGAAACGTGCTCAACAATCCCTGGGAATCCAGGCGTTCGCCCTGGGGACCGTGGCGGATGTCAGCCTTCTTTCTTCCAAAGCCTCCGAAACCTCGGAGGTCGGAGACTCGACTCTACGAGAGGAAGTCGCTTTTGCCACAACAAAAGTGGAAATCCGTCTCATCGACGCCTCCACCGGAAACCTGCTGAAAACCTTTATCGGAAGAAGCCCCATCTTCGGCACCAAAGAGACGGGAGAATACAGCCGGGGGAAGGCGGTGCTCAAAGCGATTGAAATCGGCCTGGACGACATCCTGGATGGTTTCCTTCGACAGCTCGATCTCCTGGATTGGACCACCACCATCGCAAAGGTCGATGGAGAGAATATCTACCTGAATGCAGGCAAATTATCCGGTGTTCGCATTGGAGACACCTTAGAAGTCTTTGAACCCGGGAAGGAAATCTTCCATCCCACGACCAACCTCTCTCTCGGATGGACCACGGGCAAACTCAAGGGGGCTGTAAGAGTCACCGACCTGTTCGGTGTGGATGCCGCTGTCGGAAGGGCGGTTCAAGGCGCCGGGTTCAGTTCCAATGATGTCGTGAAGTCTGCAATGAGATAGTATCCAAAAGAATCTTTCGCCACTGACATCCGTTAGAAAAGGGTTGCCCTGTTTTACATTTTTTACTTGACATTAAAAAATTATTTGTGATAATTTACACAAATTACAAATTCATAAACTGGACCCGCGTTATTGATTCCAGGTTTGTCGGACTCTCCGCGAAATCGACTGAGCAAATCCTGGATACAATGTAACAACCTGTGAAAAAATTGTAATGACAATATAAAGCAGATAGTCTTCCCCTCACCCTTCCCCTCTCCCCCCGCTTACCGGCAGGCAGGCACTGGGGAGAGGGCGGGGTGAGGGGAAGACGGAAAAGGAGGATTCTCATGTCCTTTGCGATGTTTGGTCGGACGATTCGAAAGATTGGTGTCATTGGATCGGGTAATATCGGCCCGGATATTGCCCTTCATTGCAGCCAAACCCTGCATGCTTATGGTGTGCCCGTTGTCGTCATTGATATTGTTCAGTCCGCCCTCGATGCGGGTTCAAAAAAAGCCGAATCAAAGATAGCTAAAGCTGTAGAGAAAAAAATCTACAAAAAGGAAGAGGCGGATGCGATCTTCCGGAATATGCATTTCACCCTGGATTATGGAACATTGGCCGATGCCGATCTGGTGTTAGAGGCTGTCTATGAAACGCTGGATGATAAACATAAGGTTTTCGCCAAGCTTGAAGAGATCTGTCCCAAAACGGCGATTCTGGCCTCCAACTCTTCTCATATGACCCCTGAGGAGATTTTTCCGAAGATGAAGGATAAGTCCCGATGTCTGGTACTTCATTACTTTTTCCCTGCAGAGAGAAACATCCTGCTCGAAATCGTTTACATGAAGGAGACGGATCCTGCCTTGGTTGACTATTCGATGAAACTCTATGAATTCATCGGTAAGGCGCCCATCCGGGTAGGAAGCCGTTTCGGCTATGCCGTGAATCCTTTCTTTGAGGGAACGTTTCTTGCCACTGTGTTGGCGGTTGAGAAGGGGTTGGCGACTGTCAAGCAGGCAGACACCATCGTTCAGAAAACCCTCGGAATGGGCGTAGGGCCTTGCACCGGCCATAATCTTACAGGCGGAAACCCTCTCACCCAGCATGGTCTGCAGCAGTATACCTCAATCATTATGCCCTGGTTCCGTTCCCCGAAGATATTGGACGATCGAGTGAAGTCCGGCATTCCGTGGGAAACGGCCGCGAAAGGGGAAACGGTTGAATATAGCCAAGAAATTTACGAGGCGATTTCAAACAGGGCAATGGGCGCTTATTTTGGGATCGCCTGTGAAATCGTAGAGAGCGGGATTACGAATATCGGTGATCTGGATATGGCCATTGAGGTCGGGCTGGTCATGACGCCCCCTTTCAAATTGATGAACCAGGTTGGGATAAGGAAGGCTATGGAACTGGTAGAAGCTTATGCTAAAGAGAATCCGGGGTTTAAGGTGACAGAGATGATGAAGAAGCAGGCAGCCACCGGAAAGCCCTGGAAGATTCCTGTGGTTTTCAGAGAAGATAAGGGGGATGTGGCGATCGTTAAGATCCGAAGATCAACTGTCCTTAACGCACTCAACAAGGATGTCTTCAATCAATTGGGGGAAATCTTTGGAGACATCCAAAAGGACCCGAAGATTAAGGGCGCTGTTTTGACCGGATTCGGGACAAGGGCGTTTGTTTCAGGTGCAGACATTGGAATGCTAGCTGCCCTGAAGACCCCAGAAGAGGCTGAAGCCGGCTGCCAAAAAGACAAGGCAACATTAGCTTTAATTGAGAATTTGGGGAAGCCTGTTGTCTGCGCAATGAACGGATTGGCGTTTGGCGCAGGAAATGAATTGGCAATGGCCTGCACTGCCAGGATTACCAAAAAAGGGCAGAAAGTTTTCGTAGGTCAGCCTGAGCCAAGGCTCGGTATTATCCCAGGAGCAGGTGGAACTCAGAGACTCCCAAGGATAGTTGGGATTGAGAATGCCTGGCCTATTCTCCGATCAGGCAACCCCATCTCCTCAGCTCAAGCAAAAGAGATCGGCTTGATTC
>CAZEKS010000342.1:0-3326 GCA_964512795.1 uncultured Syntrophaceae bacterium | reverse complement strand
GATAAATCCTCCCGACGAGATGGAGAATGATATTGGCATAGACTCCTGCCATCACATCATCCAAGACGACTCCAAATCCTCCCTTTAATTTTCTTTCCATGCGACGGATGGGAAAGGGTTTGAGAATATCAAAAAACCGGAAGAGAAAAAAACCCATGATGATAAAGGGGAGCGTTTGGGGAACCCATAGCATGGTGATGAGAAAACCGACTATCTCATCGATGACGATCCTCTGATCATCTTTTTTCTCAAAAAATATCTCGGCATTTTCTGAAATCCAAACGGAGAGAAAGAAAAACCCGACCAGAGTGATTTCATAGAGGGGTGAAGGGATTCCGGAAAGAAAGTAATAGATAGGGATGGCGACGAGGGTTCCCAGAGTCCCTGGGGCAATGGGAGAATAACCAACTCCAAACCAGGTGGCAAGGAAGAGGAAGAAATGATTCATCTTCGTATTGCGGATTTCGGAATTCGGATTTCGGAATTTTTAAACCAAGGAAAGAAATCATAAGCTAATATTAAAAAGATTCCGCATTTTGCAATCCGCATTCCGCATTTGCTCATCAGAGTCTGACCGTGACTCCTCTCTCTTTCAGAAACGATTTTACTTGACCAATAGTATATTCCCGATAATGGAAGATAGAAGCCGCGAGCACGGCGTCGGCCTTTCCGAGAACGAGACCTTCATAAAGATGCTGGAGATTGCCAACGCCCCCTGAAGCAATGACAGGAATGCTCCCCTGCTCTGAAATGGTTCGCGTCAATTCAATGTCGTAGCCATCCTTTGTTCCGTCCCGATCCATGCTCGTCAGTAAGATCTCACCCGCTCCCATCTCCTCCATCTTCTTTGCCCAATGGATCGCATCAATTCCTGTTGGGACCCTTCCTCCATGGGTATAAACTTCCCAGCCCTCCCCTTTTCTTTTTGCATCAATGGCGATGACAATACATTGGCTTCCAAAACGTTTCGAGGCTCTCTCTACAAAATGCGGATCCTTCACAGCAGCGGTATTGATCGACACCTTATCCGCTCCAGCCTTAAGAAGTTTCCGAATATCCTCCAAACGCCTGACCCCGCCTCCCACCGTGAGGGGAATAAAGATCTCCTCCGCCGTCTTGCGAACAACATCAATCAGAATATCCCTCTCCTCATGCGAAGCCGTGATATCTAAAAAAGCGATCTCATCCGCACCTTGTTCGTCATAGACTTTAGCATTCTCCACCGGATCGCCGGCATCCTTCAGGTCTACAAATTGAGTTCCCTTCACCACCCTTCCGCTTTTTACATCCAGACAGGGGATAATTCTTTTTGCCAGCATTTTAAGTTCCTTAATTCAGAATCCAGGAGCCAGAATGCAGGATGCACCATGTGTTTCTATTCTGCCTTCTGCCTTCTGCTTTCTGCTTTCTTAGCTAACCGAATCGCTTCTTCCAATTTGAGGCTTCCCGTATAGAGGGCTCGGCCCACAATCACTCCGATCACTCCCTCCGGCTCTAACTCCAAGAGATGTTCAATATCCTCCGTTCGCGAAACTCCTCCTGATGCAATCACTGGGATCGAAGTGGATCGAGCCAAATTCCTGGTCGACTGAAAGTTTAAACCTGTGCCCATTCCATCTCTCTCGATATCTGTAAAGATAATGGCTGAAAGACCCATCCCTTCATACTGCTTTGCCAGATTGATCGCTTCAAGAGAAACCACCTCATTCCAGCCCTGGATAGCCACCTTTCCTCCCTTGGCGTCGATTCCGAGAATCACCCTTTCAGGAAGGCGATGGCACGCCTCCTCAATCAAGGAACGATTTTGAAAAGCCGCCGTTCCTAAGATAACCCATCTCACTCCAGAAGAAAGATAATCCTCGATGGTGGCCAGATCACGAATGCCTCCGCCCACTTCTATCGGAATTTGTACAGATCGGGCGATCTCCTTGATCAGAGATCGGTGAAAGGGTTTTCCTGTCACCGCTCCGTTAAGATCCACCACATGAAGTCTCTCTGCCCCCTTGGACTCCCAGTGTTTGGCCATTTCAACAGGATGCTCTGAATAGACGGATTCCTGATCCATCCTGCCCTGAGAGAGCCTGACACATCTTCCATCTTTCAGGTCTACAGCAGGGATGACGATCAAGGCATTTCCTCCAACTCCTTTGGCCTGGGGAAACGTTTTAACATTTCATCCATCCCCACACTCGAGAGTTCTTCCGCCGTCAGCCAGGAGGCTTTTCTCCTAACGAAAGCCCCCATTTTGAGAAGGTTCTCGCTAAGAGGCCTTTGCGTCTCATCAAATTTTCCAATCCACACCACCTTTTCGTCCTTCAACCGGATGAGATGGACATCGAAGCCCACCGAGGCGGGTTTCTCCGCACCAATATGAGATCCAATCCTTTCCTCAAAACGGAAGAGAACTCCGACAAAAATGAAATCCACGTTCAATGTTTTTCCTACCTGGATGAATGAGCGCAAGGGTTTTATTCCGAACTGTCTCCTGTCGCTTTTGGAAAGAGCGTCTTCCACTTTTTCCGAGGGAAGAATTTTGAATGCACCCACGGCTTCGATCTTCTCCTGGAGAAGTCGAGTGAGAGTATTTTGTGAGCCGGGTAATATATCCCCTTGCCGGTAGACCCCTCTACAAATAGGACAGACAGCCCCCCTCGCCGGATCTTCAACTCTCTCGATAAAAAACGGAAAGATGGCTAAGCTGGGTTTCGCCTCTGCCCTTGCTTCGTCAACCCATAGGATTACCAAACCCAATGTGTAGATGAAAAAGAAAAGGCTCCAAAGCCACTTTCTTCTCAAAACCATCTTCATCTCTCTCCTCCACTTTTAAACAGAAAATGGCCCAAAAAACTCTCCTCCTCCGTCAGAGACTGTGTCGTAATTAGCGTATGAAGCGAAATGTCATGCTGAGCTTGGTTCAGCATCTAAGAGATCCAAGGACTTAGGAGACCCTGAAACAAGTTCAGGGTGACAAAATGGAATTATGACACAGTCTCCCTAGGGGAGGGATGATTGTTTGGGATTTCACTTTTTGGCGCCAATCTTTTTCGCATCCTCTAAGAATTGTGCGATCCCTTTATCGGTCAGTGGATGTTTCACCATCTGCTCGATGATAGCAGGAGGGATCGTCACAATTTCTGCCCCCATCATTCCAGCCTCTATGACATGAATGGGATTCCGGATACTGGCAACAATAATCTGTGTTTCTATGTTTGGATAGTTCTCGTAGATTCCCTTGATCTGCCGAATCAGTTCAAGTCCATTGAAACTGATGTCGTCGAGCCTTCCTAAAAAAGGACAAACATAAGTGGCTCCAGCCTTTGCAGCCA
>CAZEKS010000341.1:0-3333 GCA_964512795.1 uncultured Syntrophaceae bacterium | reverse complement strand
CGTTGTCCAAGAATTAATCCAATTTCAGGCAGATGGGTTAGCTCGGGGGCCATTCTCCCCAGCTTGATGTATTTTTCAACCGGTATCCGACCGTCGGGGTTATCTAACTGATCTCTCTTCAGATTAGACACGGCAAAAATCTGTTCCTCGGTTGCCCCCCAGTCTATTAAACTTTGAAAGAACCTATTCACATGCCCCGCGGCTATGGTAATCGACTGTTTCATAAGGAAAAGCGGAATCAAATCTCGTTTTGGTTACTGGTCGCTGTCTTGAAAGGCAACGTGATTAAAAATCAAGCATCCTTTTTTTAGCTTCCACAAAATCCTTAATCTATTTACGCAATTTTGTTCGCTTTTTCAAGAGAAAAGTTTCTAATAGATCCGAGCGGGACAAAATCCCATCTTATCCGTCCCTAAAAGCGCCATTCTGGATTTTTCCAATTCAACAAGAAATCGGATAACAATCTGTGGGTGTCCTAAAAAGTCAATTTTATTGACAATAGGGTCATTGCAAATATCACCTCTGACATATAAAATCGTTTTTTAAGAAAATGCTTGCTTATCTCCAGGAGTTGCATTGCCTGAGCAGTACAGGAGGCCAATGCCATCAGACCTTTGATCTTATTGAGGACGTGAACAAAGAATTCTGATTAACCCTGGAGACATTAATACCTGAAAGGAGAAGGATTATGAAAACGGACATCCGAAAACATGTGTACTGGCTAATTGCGTGTGTGGTGATCATCGCCTTTTCAGCCATCATGGGCTCTGCCGTAAAGCGTGACTTCGGAAAGGTTGAAGTCCAATCTGTGAGGCTGATGGACGACT
This sequence comes from uncultured Syntrophaceae bacterium, assembly GCA_964512795.1. GTDB lineage: Bacteria > Desulfobacterota > BSN033 > BSN033 > UBA1163 > UBA1163. The sequence goes on along the minus strand of CAZEKS010000341.1, from coordinate 2,506 downwards.
CTGGTGAAGTCGTTGCCGGCAATCTCTTCCGTCCTAAAGCGGCCACTCCACAGAACAAGATGCCGGGTGTCCTCAACATGAGTGGCTATCAGAACGACAAGAATACGACGAACTCCTTTTCCATTGAGCTTGCGAGGCGCGGGTTCGTGGTCCTGGCGGTCGACTTCCTGGGGCATGGTGATTCGGGCGGAAATGTACAGCTCATACGATTTATGTTCGGCAAACCCGATGACCCTTACAGCCTTGGCATGAACACCGCCTACCAATACCTTAAGAGCCTGTCCTTTGTGGATGCCACTAACCTAGGCCTCATGGGCCATTCCATGGGTGGCGTTGCGGCACAGAAAGTGGCGGCCATGAACCCGGATCACAGGGCGATTAATCCTTATGCGACTTTGCTTATCGGCATTCCCGGTCTCAAAAATTATCTTCACACCATAGACCGCTATGAAGAGTTTGATATTTTCCGGGAGATGCAGCCTCGTACGGAGGGCTTGATCAACGATCCGAAGTTTGTGGGGAGGTTTGGGTTAACTGCCCCCATTAAGTGGGATACAACTTATGGCGACTTTTCCCAAGGCACGGCCCGAAGATTGGCCTATATCCAGATGGAGCACCATTTCACTCCCCTCACCAACAAAGCGGTGGCTGAGGCGGTGGATTGGATGCGGCTCTCACTCAAGGGCGGTCAGAAGGATGTCCATTGGATCGAGCCGACCAGCCAGATCTTTAAGTGGAAAGAGTTTTTTGGACTCATCACTTTTCTGGTGACCATGCTCTCTCTCATCCCACTGACGAACATCCTGCTGGCGGCTAATTTCTTCGATCCCGTCGCCCAGCCGATGCCCAGCCGGTACGTTCCCAGTACCGGCACATGGTGGACCTTTGCCACCATCAACACGCTGATCGGCCTAATTCTCTTCCTACCTTTGACTGCTTGGGTATTTCCGGTCGACAAGGTAATTGCGATACTCCCCTTTATGAAACTGCAGGTTGGTAACGGGACCGCGCTCTGGTTTTTGGCGAACGCCCTCATATGCGCCATCTTGTTCTTCATCTGGTACCGCACATCTGCCAAGAAAGCCGGCGTGACCATGTACGATATGGGAGTCTCGTTTGACAAGGAGAAAACGAAATTCGATGGGGGCATCCTCGGCAAGACCCTGCTCGTGGGCGGGATCCTGTTCGCCTGGATGTACGTCCTGGAAGGCATCTCCCAGTGGGCGCTGGGAGAAGAGTTCCGCGTCTACATGGCCTTCATGCGACAATTCAGCAGCCTCCAGCGTTTCGGACTGTTCCTGATCTACCTCATCCCAGCCCTGATATTCTTCTTGATAAATGGCGGCATCTTATTGTTCGGCCAGCTTCGCCAAAAGGATTACAACACCCCTGCCAAGACGCAGTGGATGTGGTGGCTCAAGATCCTCTATGCAGGTTTGATGGGGCTGTTCCTCATATGGGCCTTCCAGTATCTACCAATGTATTTCGGGAATCCTAGTGGTTATGGTTTCGAGGCGGTAGGGCTTCCACAATACTCGGGATTGTGGCCGTTGATACTGCAGGTTTACATTCCTGTGTTCGCCTTCCTGCTCTTCCTGCTTACTTGGTTCTTCCGCCGCACCGGAAGAATTTACCTGGGTGCGTTGATGATCTCGAGCCTGTGGATCTGGTGGTTGGCTGCCGGCTCAGTGGTGGGTCCCTAGTGTATAATCCAGGGTGTGGCTGCCGGTTCAGTGTTCAAGTGATGGAATACCGCGCTACTTCTTAACACCAAGCGCCCGCCTCATGAGCTATGAGGCGGGCGCTGACCAAGGAATGAGGATAAATCCATAACGAAATCGCATTCACCCGATACTCCGGTCCCCTGACAACTGCTCTTAATCCGTTAATTCTTCAAATTCATCGGGTTCCTTATTTTTCCCCATGCTATCCAAGGAGAAAATCTTCCATTCATTTTGATATAAACCCCTTGCCACAAAGCCTGAACAGCAGCAAATGCACAACCAAGATTGAACAACGCATCAGAGGCACCAAACGCATCGATAGTCTCTTGTCAATGAGAACTTACTAAATCAGGGCGAGAAGATCAATGCATGTATGTAAGCCCGCCCCCATCACTCCCCACTCCATAGGGATTTAAAAACTGATATACGGTCAGGACCATTCCACAGTGGCACTTTCCTTTCACATCTGTTAAACTTTGTGAAAAAAAGCTCTACAACTGAACCTTGCAGAAAAATAGAGAAAGGACGTCAAGTTGTTGAGAGCAGCTGTCTGCTATGGCATCCGTGATCTACGGGTTGAAGAAGTGGCCGAACCGAAGCCTGGACCCGGCGAGGCGAAAATAAGGTGATAGCTTTGGAAAAAATATGCGAGCAGATGATTTGATACAGTCTGCCCTCCATCGAGGGCAACGGGCACTCTCCGAATACGAGTCAAAAAAGTTACTCAGCCTTTACAACATCCCCGTCACGAGAGAAAAATTGTGCCGCAGGGCCGGCGAAGC
>CAZEKS010000340.1:0-3344 GCA_964512795.1 uncultured Syntrophaceae bacterium | reverse complement strand
CGTAACGAAATTACCAGATTAATTCTAGCATCGCACTGGCTGATTTTACAAACCGAGCGGTGGTACTTTATTCTACGGTAACGCTCTTGGCGAGATTGCGGGGATAGTCTATGGGGCAGTTTCTTTCCCTGGCGGTGTAGTAAGCGATAAGCTGTAAGGCTACGATATTGACCACCGGTGAAAGCAGGGCGTCAACCTGGGGAACGGAGATAACGGTGTCCACCAGCTCTGTCACTGCTTCATCTTCACCGTTCACCAGGGCAATCACCGGTGCTCCTCTGGCTTTTACCTGCTTGGTATTGCTCAACATCGCCTCATAGGTGGCGTCCCTGCTCACCAGAGCTATTACCGGTGTGTTTTCACCAATCAGGGCAAGAGGTCCGTGTTTCAATTCACCGGCGGCGTAACCTTCCGCATGAATGTAAGAGATTTCCTTCAGCTTCAAGGCTCCTTCCAGAGCTATGGGGTGGTTTATTCCCTTACCAATAAAGAAGACGTTGTCATATTTTGATAGATATCTGGCAACCTCTTTGATTTTCTCATCATCGTCCATCACCTGCTGGACTTTCTGTGGCAGTTGTCTCAACTCCATATTCAGCCGGTAAAGAAGTCTGATATCTCTGGTAGAGGAAGATACGGCGAGATGGTACAGTTCCATCAGTTGGGCGACAAAGGTCTTGGTTGCCGCCACGCTTATCTCTGGCCCTACTCTGGTATAGATGGTCTGGTCGGCGACTCTGGTAGCGCTGCTTCCCACCACGTTGGTGATGACTATAACCCTGCTTCCAGATTCCTTCAGCCGTTTCATCGCTTTCAGGGTATCAGCCGTTTCACCCGATTGGGTAATGGCAATGGTGGTATACAGGGCGGACGTCTGGCTATAGTAGATAAACTCGGATGCCATCTCCACTCTGACCGGGACGCTGCAAAGCTCCTCAATGACATATTTGCCTACCATTGCCGCATGATAAGAGGTACCAGAGGCAAGCAGGAGTGTATTACGTCCGCTATTAAATAGCTTCCGGAAATTGAGCGCAGGTTCCCTTTCTGTGGATGTCCAGGCGGCTATGGTCTCTCGTATAAACCTGGGCTGTTCGTGTATTTCCTTGAGCATGAAGTGTTCGTATCCGCCCTTCTTCGCCTGCTCTGCGCTCCATAGAATCTTATGTTCTTCTCTGGCGACTGCTGTCCCCTCCCTTCTCACCTCAATGCCGTCAGAGGTAATCGCTCCCACATCGCCATCTTCCAGATAAATAACCCGATTAGTATATCCGAGGATTGCCGGCACATCTGAGGCAACGAAGTTCTCTCTATCGCCTATGCCGATAATCAGAGGGCTATCTTTACGCGCCACCACCAGCCTCGGTTCTACCGCGTGTAAAACGACGATGGCGTAGTCGCCTTCTATCTCTTTAAGCGCCTGCTCCACGGCCTTCAGCAGGTCGCCCTTATAATGCTTCTCAATGAGATGAGATAAAACCTCGGTATCTGTCTCGGAAATGAAGGTGTGTCCCTCGCTGATAAGCTGGCGTTTCAAAGCCTGATAATTATTGATAATACCGTTGTGCACCACGGCAATCTTCCCTGTGCAGTCACAGTGAGGATGGGCATTAATCCGGTTGGGGACGCCATGGGTCGCCCACCTGGTATGGGCAATGCCGATGGTACTGTTGAGCTTAGGCATCGCTTGTGCCAGCTCACTTACTCTCACAGCGTCCTTGAACACTTGCAGTTTATCATTAGCCAGAGCAATGCCGCAGGAATCATAGCCGCGATATTCCAGCCTGGCAACGCAGTCCAGCACAATGGGCTGTGCCTGTCTTTTGCCGATATAACCAACAATACCGCACATATTCAGACCACCAGACTGCGGTCGGGCAATCTGCCTCTGATAAGCTGCAGTGATTTAATCTGGCTATAGTTGCCGGCGATTACCCCCGGTTCCGCTATAATGCTATCGCCCAGGGTGCAACCTTCGCCGAGCATCGCCCCCACCTTTACGGTATAGTGTTCGCTGTCCACCTTTACCTCGGTATCGCCGCCGCAGGCGGTAAACCGCGCGCCAATAGTGCATCCCTTATCAATAACCGAGTCATGTATAATGGAACCTGAACCGATGTGCACATCACTGCCAATGACACAGTTCCTCAGCTCACAAAGCGGTGAAATGACCACGTTATCAGCTATGCTGGTGGCAGGGAAAATACATGTACCGGGCCCGATTTCACAACCCCTGCCGATGACCACGGGACCTGAGATGTAGGTATTGGAGCGTATTACTGTACCTTCGCCCACTGTAACCTGCCCCTGCAGGGAAACCCCGGCTTCAATAGTGCCTTTCAATGCCTGCGGCATGTGGCGTATAACGGCACCATTAAGGCTCAATATATCCCAGGGATAGAGCACGTCCAGCCAGAGGCCTTCTGCTTCGTGTGCCCAGACGTTCCTGCCGCTGGCGAGCATGCCATTGATAGCATCCATGATGGTGGATTCAGGGTCTATAAAATCGCATATTTCCCGGCTAAAGGCATAAATACCGATGTTGACCAGGCTGGCTTTTCCCGCCCCCGGGTTTATTACCATTTCTTTGACCAGCCCATCTTGGATAGCTACCGTACTGTATCTTCCGGGATTATCCAGCCTTTTAAACAGGACGGCATTCGGTTTCAGGGTGAGGAATTTTCTCACAGTATCAGCTTCAATAAGCTTATCACCAGCCAGAACCAGGAACTCGTCAGCCACAACATCCTTTGCCTGGCACAGGGCATGAGCCGCACCCAGGCGCTGGTGCTGGGTCACGTAGGTGATATTGAGACCGAACTGCTCTCCAGAACCCATGTAGTCAAGCACCTGGTTGCTGCGATAGCCTACCACCAGCACTATTTCACGGATGCCGCTTTGTGCCAGAGCCTCTACCACATATCCCAGTATCGGTTTATCAGCGATGGAGAGCATGGCTTTGGGCTTGTTAACGGTGAAGGGCCTCAGCCTCTGCCCTTCCCCTGCCGCCAGAATCACTGCCTGTTTCATTGCCTTCACCTTAAAATATTTTTGAGCGAGGCTCTATCACGCCGTGAGCCAGAGCCCCGGGCCCGATAAAGACATTATTGCCTATAACGGTGCCGATGTTAATTGAGGAGTTGATTCCTGTTTGTACCTCATCTCCTAAAATAGCGCCTAATTTGCGCCTTTTGGTATCTATCCCTGCTGCCGTGACGTTATTTTTATCCAGCCTGAGATTGGCGATTTTAGTGCCGGCGCCGAGGTTGCAGCGTTCACCGATGACACTATCACCCACGTAATTATGATGCGGTATTTTGGTCTCTCTCATGATGATGGAGTTC